>CABVBB010000020.1 GCA_902496505.1 uncultured Peptococcaceae bacterium | reverse complement strand
CCCCGCGACAGCCTGGGTCCGCGTGTCCCTGCATGATGACACCGAGATCGTGAACTCTGCTGCGGGGGCCGCTTTATCGCTGGTTGGCGATACCATCGTCCTCTGCACCACCGCCAGCCCCGGGGAGATAGATCGCGCCGTGGACTGCGATGGACTGGGCTCAGACGGCGTGATCGTCCTAGAGCCCGCAGAATTGGATATTTTTTCGTGCGT
This sequence comes from uncultured Peptococcaceae bacterium, assembly GCA_902496505.1. GTDB lineage: Bacteria > Bacillota > Peptococcia > Peptococcales > Peptococcaceae > CABVBB01. The sequence goes on along the minus strand of CABVBB010000020.1, from coordinate 12,695 downwards.
CCCGCCTATTCCCAAAGGTTTCCACTGTTTAGCAATCGTCTGGGACTAAATTGCACCGACCCAAAAAAGCAGCCTCGCCTGATGCGAAGCTGCTTTTTGAGGCTCATATCCTTTAGAAGAGGAGCTGCGCCAGCGGCCAGCCGATCACCATGGAACAGATAAAGAGCAGTGGGATGACCTTGAGCGCGGCTTTGCTCATTTGGCTGGCATCGGCCAATTCCTGCGTCATACAGATCGCCGTGACAGGAGAGGCTGCCGGCGTCGCCAGGGCGAACTGCGCCAAGAGGAACAAGAGCGCGATCATACCGGTGGGCGCCATACCGATGATGGCAGCAAAGTTGAACATGACCGGCATGACCAAGACCACGACGATCATATTGTTGGCGACATTGGTCATGATGCAGGCAAAAAGCAGCGCCAAGACAACAAAGACCAGCGGCGGCAAGGTGGTGAAGGGCTGGAGCAGCGCGGCCATAGCGGCGCTGATGCCGGTCTCAGGACGATTCATATAAGTGGCGATGACCATGATATAGCCCACCATCAGGATCTGTCCCCAATGCACCGTTTTCAAGCCTCTTTCGACGTCGCAGAACGGTGAGCCGTCTTCTTTTTTCATGAAAACCATCATAAAACCCAAAAGAACAAAAATAAAGCCGCCGATGCCAAAAATGGATAAAAATTGTTTGATCGCTCCCAAAGGCAGAGAGCTCATGATATTCAAGGCAATAAAAATGATGAAAACGAACAGGGCATTGCGCTGATCTTTGGTGATCTTCTTGGCTTCACCGGTCTGTTTATAATTGGCCACCTTGGACGCATCCACTCGGAAGACGAATTTCATCAGCAGCGTATAGATCGTGACCATGATGATGCCGGAAGGGATCATGAAGGCCAAATAGCGCACGAAATCGATAGGGAAGTCCGGAAACATGGCATTGTAGGCCATGATCAGCGTCAAGCCGGTGCTGATGAAGGGAAAGAGTATCTGCCCCATCATTGCTGCGTAAGCAATGCCCAGATACATGAAGATGGGCAGCTTCTCATTCTTGCCGATGCCCACCTGTTTGAAAATAGAGGTCGCGAAGGAACAGAAGATCATGCCCATGATGATGGGATTGTGACAGCCCATGAACCAGGCGATCAAGAGGATCAGCCAAATCGTCACCCAGGCTTTGCCCTGCATGAACTTATTGGTCAAAAGCTTGTCGATCAGCCACTGAAACGCGCCGGTCTCATTGCAGACGCCGATCAAGGGCATACAGAAGATCAAGGCCACGATGGTGATCGAACCCAAACTGGCCGCGTACATTTGATTCATGCCGATGCTGATGCCGATGGCCAGCAAAGCCATCAGGCTGGTCCAGAGCATATCGATGAAGATCCAGCCGTAGATCGCCCCGATAAAACTGCCCAAGATGCCCATACCCAACGGCGTGATGCCCGCAAAGCCCGGCAGGAAGCGGAACAAGAAGCAAAAGGCCAAAACGATGGCGTAGTGGAACCACATGATTTTGCTGGGTGCTGTATTTGTTTTTTGTGCAACGTTGGTACTCATTCTAAACACTCCTTCTTTTACTGCGTAAGAATCAACCTATAATTCTAATTATTCTGTATTAATAGACCGTAAGTTTTCCCACTTTCCTGCTTTACTGCAAAACATCTGCTGCCTGACGAATCTTGCTGCGTTTCCCCCTGCTGCCTAACGTTGTCTTTTGGCGCCTCGCCTCACCCCTTTCTCAATTCCATCCGACCAATAATCATTTCTTATGCATTTAGTATACTGTTATCCTGTCCAATAGTAAAACAACTTCATTTCGTCGCGTTTTTCTTTCGGTACAACCAATCGTTGTGCCATTGGCGGACAAACCAAAAAGACGGCTGTACGCCGTCTTTTCACCCCTTGAGACACACTGCCAGCATAGCGATGAGCCCCGCTAAGAAACCTACGCGGCCGCCCCAGACATGATACTGCCATGCTTCCGGGCAAAGCTCGAAGAAAGCCAGAGCCGCCATAGCACCGGCTGCGGCGGCCAAGAGCACGCCCATCGCAGCCATCGACAGCCCCTGCGCGCCCATGCCCAGCCACACGCCGAAGGGCGTCATCAGCGCGGTCAGGCTGGCTAAGCCCAGGATAAAGCGGCCGGACGTGCCCGAAGCTTTAAGCGGCGCGGCCATAGCCATTCCCTCCGGCACATGGTGGATGCCGATAGCCGCCGCTAGGGCCAGACCCAGCGTCTCCGTCACACCATAGCCCACAGCCACCGCCATCCCTTCCAAAATATCGTGCAGCGCCACCCCGGCAAAAACCAGGTAACCCACTCGTCGGGAGGAATGGGCGCTTTCCCGATTCACCGCCGGCAGCCGATCCATGATCTGCCCCAATTCCTGCATGATCACACCGCCGGCGATGAAGCCGCCCAGCGCGCCCAGCCGTCCGCCCAGCGCTACCGCCGCTGGCAGCAGGTCTCCGCCGGCAGCCGCTGCCATCACCCCAGCCGCCAGCCCCAGCATCACCGCCATCACCCGATCCGACGGCTCGCCTAATACCAAAACGATCACTGCACCGACAACGATCGCCAGTCCAGCTAATAAACCATTGATTAGCATGACCATCACCTCATGCTATGTTTATGCCGTTATCGCCCCTGGCAGAAGCACAAAAAAAGCGAGACCGAACGTCATCGTTCAATCTCGCCGCAGGTCTTGTCCTCACAGCTTTTTTTCATCAGCCTCTGCACGCGGCCCGCAGGCTGTCCGCTGTCAAGGTATTGGCAGTCTGCACCATTTCCAGCGGCGTGCCGGTGAAGACCACTTGACCGCCGTTTTTGCCGCCGTCGGGACCGATGTCGATGATCCAGTCGGCCCGCTTGATCACATCCAGATGGTGTTCGATCACCACCAGCGTATTGCCGCGAGAAACGATCAGATCAAACAGCTTGAGGAGCCTCTCGATATCAGACATATGAAGTCCAGTGGTCGGCTCATCCATAATGATGATGCTCCCTTTTTTGCCCAGCTGTTTGGCCAGTTTGAGCCTCTGGCGCTCACCGCCGGACAGCGTGCTGAGCGCTTGCCCCAGCGTCAGATAATCCAGTCCCACCTGCTGCAGCACCAGCAGGCGCTTTTTGATCTTGGCCTCATCAAATAGAGTCAAGGCTTCCGCTGCCGTCAGTGCCAGCAGCTCTACGATATTTTTGCCCCGATAGGTGCAGGCCAGCGCCGCCGGATTATAGCGCAGACCACCGCAGGCTTCGCACGGGGTCACGATGGGGTCCATAAAGGCCAGCTCCGTCACGATCACGCCCTTGCCGCCGCAGACCGGACAGGCGCCTGCGGCATTGAAGCTGAAGAGACTTTCCGGCTGACCGCTTTCCCGTGCCAGCAGCCTGCGGATATCCTCGAAGAAGCCCAGGTAGGAGGCCGGCGTAGAACGATTGTTGGCCGTGATCGGGCCCTGATCGATCATGACCACCTCCTCGGCGTACTGCTTGGCAAAGACCTGCGTGATCAGCGTGCTTTTACCGGAGCCCGCCACGCCGGTGACGACGGTCATGATGCCTAAGGGGATATCCACATCCACCTGCTTCAGATTGTGCAGACTGGCCTTGCGGATCGGCAGACTGCCCGTTGGCTGACGGGGAGCTTCCTGAAGCGGCAGATACTGACGCAGAGCCTGGCCGGTCAAGGTATCCGCCTCCAGCAGGTCTTCAAAACTCCCCTCAAAAACGATCTCTCCGCCTTTTTGCCCTGCCAGCGGCCCGACGTCGATCACATGATCGGCAATGGCGATCACGTCCCGGTCATGCTCCACCACCAGCACCGTATTGCCCTTGTCCCGCAGCTCTCGGAGCAGCTTATTCATGCGGTAGACATCGCGGGGATGCATCCCGGCGCTGGGCTCGTCAAAAATATACGTCATCCCGCAGAGACTGCTGCCCATATACCGCACCAGCTTCAAACGCTGCGCCTCCCCGCCGGAAAGCGACGGCGTCTCCCGGTTCAAATGCAGATACGGCAGGCCGATCTCGATCATTCTGTCCAAGCCCTCGATCAGCGTCTGGATCAGCGCGCCCACCGTCTGGTCCGTGATCTTTGTCAAGACTTCCCTGAGCTGGGTCAACTCCAGCTCACACAGATCGGCGATAGAATAGCCGTTGATCTTCGAGCTGAGCGCCGCCTCATTCAGCCGCTTGCCGTGACAGGCGGTGCACTCGGTCTCGATCACGAATTGCTGGGCTTTCTCCTGGGTATGCTTGCTCTTGCCGCTGAGGTCGCGGTTGAGAAGCGTCTTGGTGTATTGCTGCACGAGCCCAGGCACCTTGGGATCTTCCGGCTCCCCCTGACCGTCCCGAGAGCCATACAGAAGCAAAGCATATTCCTCGCGGGAGTAATCCTTGATCAGCTTATCCAGATCGAAGAGACCTGACTGAGCGTACTGCTTCCAATACCAGGACCCCGGCCGATACAAAGGGTCCCGCACACAGCCGTCGTTCCAAGATCTATCCCGGTCTAAGATGGCCTCTATATCCACTTGGGGGACCTTGCCCAGACCAGAACAAGTCTTGCACATCCCATTAGGATCATTGAAGGAAAAATAAGAAGCCGTGCCCACATAAGGCTGACCGATCCTGGAAAACAGCAGTCTTAAACTGGCATAAAGCCCACTGATGGTGCCCACAGTGGAGCGGGCATTGCCGCCTAAGGGCGATTGATCCACCACCACGGACGCTGTCAAATTGTCGATGCGCTCCACCGCCGGCTTGGGATACTTGGGCAGCCGCGACCGCACAAAGGGCGGATACGTCGCGCTCAGCTGCCGCTGCGCTTCAGCAGCAATGGTGTCAAAAACGATGCTGGATTTGCCCGAGCCCGACACGCCAGTGAACACGGTGATCTTTTCTTTTGGGATACGCAGAGAAATATGCTTCAAATTATTTTGCGTCAGTCCCTCAATGATGATATCTGTCATCCATCTGCACCTCTTTTCGTCTTTCTCTCATTTTCTCGCTGTCAACTTCCAGTATAGCAAAGACGTCCAGAGACTTCCCGACATTTCCTGCACCCTTTTGGCGAGGTCTGTACCTAGAGCCTATGGTATAATGGCTGAATTCCTGTGGTGCGTTATCCCAGCAGCTGCCTCTGCATAACACAGATTGCCCCAGACCAGGATGAATCGTCCAGGCGTGTCCGATCGCCTCTGCCAAAGCCACCCCCAGCGATTCCGTCATCCCCTAGTTTTCCGCTATGCCCTCTAAAATATTGCGCAGCGCCACCCTCGCCAAAATCAGATAGCCCACTTGCAGCAGCCCCGGCCCCGGCAGAAGCATGGTTTTGCCAGAAAACACCCTTACTAATGAGCCGCCATTTCTGCAATTTGCCAAAATCATGCCAAATTTGTATGACTTTTGTATTTGTCATTTGCCAAATATTTTGCTATACTGCGCATATAGTGGGTCGTTTGAAAGTCGAATTTTTCGTTTATTGAACAAAGGCAGGTGCTTCGTCTATGCGGGTGGAACAAATGAGTTATCTTGTAGAAATCAGCAAGCACAAATCGATGTGCACAGCCAGTAAAATACTGCACCTCACGCCTCAAGCTTTGAGCATGTCTATGAAATCCTTAGAGGAAGAATTAGGGCTTACCTTGCTTCAAAAAACGCCGCGGGGAGCATCGCTAACTCCTAAAGGGCAAAAGCTGGTAGCGCTATCCGAAGTATTTTTAGAGGGACTTAGTGAATTGTTGCAAGAAAGTGAACCACAGGTTTTGAAGGGGCACGTTGATTTATATACGCCCGCGCCGCTCATCGAGAATTTTTTAGCCATTCCACTGGGCAAACTGTATAAGGTTTTTCCTGATCTCATCATTGACATCCACGTCTCTGAATATGAATCGACTTTAGCGGCTATCCTCGCAGGATCAGTGCCTTACACCTTTTATTACCGTTGTTACATAGACGATACCGATGTCATGCAGGATATTCCACCCTCCCTTACCTTTATCCCACTCACCAAGGTCCAGTATTTTTGCTGCGTCAACCAAGCTCATCCCTTCAAAAAGTACAAATCTGTTTCTTTGGCAGAGTTTGCCGCATAACCGCTTATATTACATGTCCCTTCTCAATATATTATTCTGGGCATCTTAAATTTTGCTGGACTATGCCCCAAGATCATTCCCTCGCAGAATACAAATATGATCAATGAATTGATCCGTGCCAATGCAGGAGTGACCTTCAGCGCCTTTTCTCAACATTCACAGCAGAACTGCATTCAGTACACAGCTTCTGCTACGCACATACCTTTCGCAGAAAATATTGTCGGTGAAATCGGCTATCTTCTGCCGCAGGAGACCACGCTAGATGAGCATAGTCAGCAATTTTTGGCTGCACTGGCCGAAATGCTGCACCAGCTTTGAAATTTGTCATTAAAATGAGCCTCGGAGCAATTGTCCGAGGCTCATTTCATTTTAGGAGAAGGCTCAGCCCAGTGCAGCAAAAATCAGGCACCCTAGTGGATAACCGATCAGGGCTGCTACAGCGGTCAGAGTGAAAACAAAGATGCCCGCATACAAAATGATGTCCTTAGGCCGCAGCCATTCCCGATAGCCGTGCATCATAGCCCCCAGGGGCGAGCCGCTGGGCAAAATAGCCCCTTGAGTCAAGACGACGACAAAAAGCGATACCAAGACACAGGGATTAATGCCATTCATCGCTACAAAGCCCATCGTAATGGGAATCAGCAAGGTCATCGTCACAGCGTTATTGATGCAGTTGGTAATGCAAACGCCGGCAAACAAGCAAATGATGCAGAAGACCCAGGCGCTTTTGCCTGCTAAAAACGGCGTGAGGCCCAGCTTAATGGTGGCACTGATGCCGACTGAATCAGCTACTAGAGCAGCAGCCAAGGTCCAGGCCGCAGCCAGCATGAAAAACATCTCCCAAATCACATTTTTCCGCATGGCTTCCGCAATTCTCATGATGGGCTCGCCGTGATAGGTCGTGATCGACATCAACACCAGGATGATGCCCAAAATACCTGCATAGCTCAAGCTGTTCAGAAGTTTGGTCAAGGCCCAGCCACTTGGCAGGAAGGTGGGTGCTACAAACATGAAGACCAATAGCAAAATATAGCCAATGACGATTTTTTGCTGGCCATTCAACCGCAGACTTTCGCCTTCCTTAACCACCTGTACCTGAGATAAATCCAAATGAAAATTGCGGCACAGCACATATTTACACAGTAAAATAAACAACGGCACGAAAATGATATTGATACATAACACCAACAAGCTGTAGCAGGTCATATTGACTGGTGCACCGGGCATAACGCCGTTATAAACGCCTATACAGACTAGGGCATTGATGGAAAAGGGCGCGATACAGGTACCCAAATCAGCCAACAGGCAGCAGCCAATCAAAACCAGCGTCGGATATTTTTCGTAAGGCTTGATGCCCACTTGCCGACATACCCCGAGGAAGAAAGACCAAATTACCAGAGTGACAGCATTGGTGACACTGATAAAGATGCTGATAAAACCAGAAGCAATCCAAAAGGCCGCCGCCAAGGTCCAGGGTCCTTTGGTTACAAATTTTCTGGACAGGATAAATTTTGTCGTCACGTCCAAAAGGCCGCACTGATCGATGGCGTATAAAAACATCAGACAAAACGCCACCAGCCACAGCGTCGTATTGCCAAAGGCTGCCGCCAGCATTGCTCCGACGGTAGAATACTCTGTCAATCCCACCAAAAGCAGTCCTAAAAGGCTGGGCCAAATCATTTCCCCAAAACACCAGCCTACCACACAGCCAACAAAAATGCCCAAGATCTGCATGCCCAGCTTAGTGATCTCACCAAAGGGCGGCAAGAAACCAACCAAAAGCATGATCGCAATAATGATAACGGTTTTCAACAAGTCTTTTCTCGTTTTTTTCACGGTCAAAACAGCCATGTCTACCCCTCCTTCTTAGCACATTTCGAAAGCGGCTCAAGCATGGCCTTGGGGCCAAATTGCCAGCCAAAGGCCATACCGCCAGCCTATTTTCATGCAAAATTGCCGTCCAAAATCTGATATACCGGCGCGCCCTCACATTGATGCGGCATTCTGATACCTAAAAGCATAGCCGCTGTAGGGGTGACATCCACATGGCGCACCACACGGTCAATAACCGTATGCTTGATGCCTGCTCCGGCTGCCATAAATACCGAAGCGCAGCTGGTATCGCAAACGCCGTTTGTAGTGGATAAGCAATCCGCGTGGTCACCATTATAGCCCTCAGCCAGATAGTAGACGATATCGCCGCTGTCTGGTCCACCTTGTCCCAAAAGGATGGCATCCTTATTGCGCAAGGCCAAAGCCACGACCCGATGACCTGTCACAGGGTCCTTCAAACTGTACAAATCCGTCATGATCCGCTCCTCCAGCTCGAATTGGTCCTCTGGGGCGACAATGCCGTGCTTTTCGCGGCCCTTTAGGTTAACGTAGATATGATTGATGCGGTTCGTGACCGCTGTGGTCCGTTCCCAGTCAATTTCGCCGATTTCCTGCCCCTGTTCATCACGCTTCAAAACAGTATAGCCCCATTGCTTAAAATAAATAGCATTGCAGGCATTTTCCCCATTGTACAGGGTGGATTGACCATGCTCAGGGCAGACAAGACCATGATCAGAAACAATCATAATGCTCCAACCTTCATCCAGCAGCTCTAAAAATTGGCCAATATAGCCGTCCGTTTGGATATAAATTTCCTGATACAATTGCTGGGCCAGCTCAGCGGTTATCTTAGCGCTGCCTTTTAGGTCAGCGACCAGCATATGTGCTATCATATCCACATTATGAAAATGGGAAACCACCAGACTGTAATCATACTGCTTCATCAAATATTTCATGCCAGCCGCGTTCCATTGGGCCATTTTCTCCCAGCTGGCCAGCAGACAATCGCGAATCAGCTTTTCATCAAATCCAGCAGCCATACAGTTAGGCTGCGGATAACCCACGTGCTCCAAAAGCTCCTGATAAAGCGATTGCGGACTAAAAAGCGCGTCAATGCTGTAATCCATCGCTGGTGACATCCAAAGGCGCAAAGCACTGCCATCTTCGGCTAATTCCAACACACGCATGCTGCGATTGGTCGTCTCAATTTTTCGGTCATTTTGAAAAACTTCATCAACAATATTGTTGATATAAGCATCCTTAGGCAAAATCGCTAGCGGTTCAGTTGCTTTTTTGTTCTTGAAAACCGCCACCCGGTCATAAATGCCTGCCTCATTTTGCAAGATTTGGCAAGGCCGGTGAATCAGTCCGCCAGAGCTGAGCAAGGTACATTCCTTAGTCCCAGCAGGCGGTACCACGCTCCAGCCCTCGGCTGTCTTAATCGGTGAAAATACCGTATCTAACGGTGTTTCGCACATATTGTGATGCGCGGCTTGCTTGGGAGAAATAGCGATCGTTGAGATGGCTTCTGAATGGACAACTTCCTCGGTGGTACGTTGATTAGGATCTCTTTCTTCCAGAACCATGCCTGAAATATAACAGGGCGTCTTACTGTCAGTGGCCAGCTTGTCCTTATAGAGCAGCTCTGTCGTTTGCTCACTGGCAATGACAATTTTTTCGCTGTCCACCTCGGCTACGCCAATATTGACCCCAGTTGGTTGAGTGCCGTCTACCACATGCAGATTAGGGTTGGAAGAAGTGGGCGGCCAGCCTGCACCTACCCAGTGCCACACCAACGCCTTTTTACCGGATTCGACCACAGCATCCCAAATATGCTCTGCCTTACATTTTCGCGAATCAAAATTGTAGACAACGACATCCAAATCCTCACTTCTGGCATAAAAGTCCGTAATACCATGGGTACTGGGATAAGCACCTGTTCCTAAGGTGGTCCACATCGGCGGTGTAACCGTCGGCTAGCCGCCAATCATGTGCAGATCTTCTCTATAAGCGCCTCTTTCTAAAAACTTTTTTAAGTTTGGCATCAACCCTGCCTGGACATATTTTTTCGTCTGAATAGGGTCCATTCCATCTATACCTAAGATCAATACCTTTTGCGATAATGCTTCCATCATGAACCCACTCCTCTATTCTTATTCTACGCTTGCAAGCAAGTTCATTGTAGCACATGGATATTATAAACAGAGCAAAGATTGTTTCCATAAATTTTACTTGTTTAAAGCACTTCTTACAACTCACAAGGATATATAAAAAAACGCCCCAGATTAGCCTGGAGCGTCTCAACATGTTATATGACACATTTGCAAAGACTACGTTTAACCTTAGCGCCTTCTTTGCTTAAGGAGGTTTGAGCTCTTTTTTATTCATTATAGAAATCCCTAAGCGCTGGGTAGAGCCGCTGGTAGCGTGCATAAAGATCCTCATAGCAGCGGGCCGCGGGTGAGGGGTGGTAGGTGGTGCTGCCTGTGCGGCTGCGGATGAGCGCGGTGAGGGCGGGGTAATCTTTGATCGCACCGTGGGCCAGCTGAACGATGGCTGCCAGCGTCATGGCTGGTAAATAATCGCTATTGTCCAACACCATGACCGCCTGCCCCAATACGTCAGCCAATATCTGACACCAGATCGGATCCTGCGCACCGCCGCCGATGAGGGAAATGAGACCGTTGGCCTGACCGAGACTATCCAGTCCCTCTCTGATGGAAAAGGCCACGCCCTCCAGTGCTGCCCGAGCCAGATCGCCGGGGCGGGTTTCCGGCGTGATGCCCAAAAAGCTGCCACGGACGCGGCTGTCCAGAACGGGATAGCGTTCGCCCACCAGATAGGGCAGGCAGAGCACGCCGCCCGCACCTGGGGCGCTCTCTGCGGCCAAGGCCTGCAGACGCTCATGATCATTGTCTGCGAAAGTCTCTGCCGCCCAGGCGTGGACATTGCCGGCATTCAGAAAGGGGACCACATTGATGACATGATCGGCATCTGCTGCCACTAGGTTGAATACTGCCGGCGTGATCTGCATCTCACTGGAAATAGCCGCCACCCAGCCGGAAGTGCCCAAGTGGATATTGAGCTCGCCGGGGCTTGCGATGCCGCTGGCCAAGGTGGCTGCGCCAGCATCGCCCAAGCCGGCATAGACCGCTGTGCCTGCGGGCAGGCCGCATTGGGCTGCTGCCGCTTCGGTGACGCGTCCGGCCAATTGTTCAGCACGGCACAAGCGGGGCAGAAGATTTGGCGAAAGCCCCGCTGCCTCAAGCCAATCGGTGCGCCAGCAGCGGCCGGCACGATCCAAGAGCCCCACTGTGGCGGCCGTGGTCAGATCCGTTACCGCCTGGCCGGTCAAGCGGGCGATGAGGTGATCCTTCGCGCTGAAGACCACCTTGGCCAAGCGTTCATAGCGCTCAGGCTCTTCTTCGCGGAGCCAGAGCAGCTTAGCGAAGGGCAGCGAGCCATCCAGGAGATTGCCGGTGACGGCGGCCATTTCCATAAGCCCCAAGCGCTCGCCTAAAGCCTGGGCCTGTTTCTCGGCTCGGCCGTCAGCGTAGAGGATGGCTCTGCCTACGGGGTTTAGCTCTGCATCCAGCCCAATGGTATCCTGCATCTGGCCGCTCATGATCACCGCTGTGATCTGCCCTCCGGCAGGCAAGTCGGCGGCAAAGCGTCGGCAGATGGTGCAGAAAGCAGCGTACCATTCTTCTGGCGCCTGCTCGATATGCCCCGCTTCATAATAAGTGGTCAGGCTCACGCTTTCCTGCGCCTGCACCGTCAGGTCAGCTGTCACGAGGACGCCTTTCACAGCGGTGGTGCCCAGATCCAATGTTATCGTATACTCCATGTCATGCTGCTCCTTTCTCGCCGAGTTTCTGCACGATGATCGCCAAGATAATGATCACGCCGGTGATGATATCCTGGACGTAGCTGGGACTGCGCAGGATCGTCAGCCCATTGGAAATGACGCCTAGGATAGCTGCACCGACAAATGTGCCCCAGACATTAGGCACGCCGCCCTTAAAGACCGTACGCCCCAGAAAAACGGCTGCGTAGGCCTGCAGGAAATAGCCTTCGCCCGCCGTAGGCTGCGCCGAGCCCAGCCGCGAGGCCAAAAGTACCCCGCAGCCAGCTGCCAGCAGCGCACAGAGCCCAAATGCCAGCGAGGTAGAGCGGCGGATGGGCAGCCCGGCCATGCGGGCAGCCTGACGATTGCCGCCGATGGCGTACAATCTGCGGCCGACGATCAAGCGCGTCATGGCCAGCCAGAGCACCACCGTCAGTGCCAGCATGACCAGCGTCAAATAGGGGATGCGGCCCACAGTGCCGTTGCCCAGCCGGCCAAAGGCCGCGGGAATCTGCTGAAAGACTGCTCCGCCGCCGGTCAGCCGGTAAATGAAGCCCGTGAGGATCGTATTCATCGCCAGAGTGGAGATGAAAGAGAGCACGCCAAAGTGGGTGACGATCAGCCCATTGACCAGGCCGAGGGCAAAGCACACCAGCAGCGGCAGCCCAAAATAGACCCAAGACGGCTGACCCTGCACAGCCAAAAGCGCTGCCAGCACGCCGCCCAAGCTGGCCATAGCACCAATGGAGAGATCGAATTCATCCACGATCATGACCAGCGTAGCGCCCATGCTGATGACCACCAGCAGCGAGATCTGCCGCGAGATATTGATAAAATTGTCCAGTGTGCAGAATTTGTCCGGGCTGAGCAGGCTGAACACTGCCACTATGAGCAGTCCGGCCAAGATCGTCCCGTAGTCCT
>CABVBB010000019.1 GCA_902496505.1 uncultured Peptococcaceae bacterium | reverse complement strand
TTTCAAAGAGCTTTCTTGGCTGCCGCTTCAAGCGACGTTTGATATCTTACCACAGAGGGAAGATGTTTGTCAACAACTTTTTTTGAAGAAGTTTTAGTTGACGGTGTGTCTCTCGGACAGCTTGTTTAGTATATCTCTCTGAGCCTTGATTGTCAACCCCCTTTTTTACTTTTTTACTTTTTTCTCGTTTTATTTGTGTTTGTTTGATTTGCAGCAAAAACAGGGTAAAAGCAAACAAAGGATGGTCGTTGGAAAGGTTTTGTGGTATCTTATTAAAGAAGCTATCTTCTGAAGAAGCCACTTTCTTCTATACTATACATGCGCTGAGCGCAAATCCTCGTTAATAAGGAGCAGAACCTATGTCAAAAAAGATACGCATCGTGATCTTGGTCTTGATTTTGCTTTTAGCCGGCGGCAAATTGGGCTGGGATCGATATGAAAATTATCAAGCGGAACAAGCAGCCATCGCTTTGCAGGAGCAGCTGGCTGAGGAAGCACGCCAGGCAGAACTGGCGGCACAGAATGAACCGCAGGTCTCGCTGTTGGAGGTCTATAAGAATACTAATCCAGATACTGTCGCTTATCTGGACATGCCGGGAGCTTCTATTGCTTACCCCGTTGTGCAGGGCGCGGACAATGATCATTATCTGCATTATGCTTTTGACGGCACGAAGAATTATATGGGCAGTATTTTTATGGATGTGGCCAATCAGCCGGATTTTTCGGATCAGAATACGGTCATCTATGGGCACAATATGAAAAAGCCGGGCATGTTTTACGAACTGACCCAGTATCGCAGTCAAGCGTTTTTGGATGAGCACAAGACTTTTACCATAACGCTGGATGATCAGGTCTTGACGTATCAGATCTTTTCGGTCTATGTGACGGAGCCTGATTATGATTACCGCACGATCAATTATCCTACGGAGGAAGGCTATCAGGATTTTCTGGATCGTATCATCGCCCGCTCGCTGGTGGCCAGTGATGCGGTGGTAACGACAGCTGACCGGATCATCACGCTCTCAACGTGCGTCTATGATTTTGATGATGCGCGCATGGCGGTGCATGCTGTGCTGCTGCCGCCAGACCCGTCGGCCGAAATATCAGCAGATGAACCATAGACAACAAAAAGGCAGGAACGCACAAACACGTTCCTGCCTTTTTGTTGTCTCTCTTGTATCGTTTATGAGCAGACGAAAAGGGATTCGCCTTGTCCATCTGCTAGTTCGTCTGTATAAAAGGCGTAGCGGCCTTTGGTATGCTTCTTAGCGTAGTAAAGCGCTTTATCTGCCTGTGACAAAAGTGTCTGAAAATCGACGCTGTCATCGTCCATACAAGCCACGCCTACGCTGAGGCCGATGGTTTGACCGTCTTTGAGCTTGTACTCTTCGGCTTGGAAAAGGGTGCAGATAGCGCGGGCTTTTTGCTCTAGGTCGCGCTGCTTGTAGCTGCCTGACCAGAGGATAACGAATTCGTCGCCGCCGATGCGGCCGACCGCGTCGGTCTTACGAAAGACGCTGCGCAGTCCTTGGGCGATCTGTCTGAGAACTTCATCGCCATATTCATGACCAAAGACATCGTTGATGGTCTTGAAATTGTCAACATCAACAAAGAACAACGCGCGGTACTCGTCGTAATACTCAGCTGGCGTTTGGGACATCTCCATCAAGGCTTTGCGGTTATACAGCCCAGTGAGGGCGTCCGTATTGGCCTGTACGCGCAGCCGTTCTGTCTCCAGACGAGCCAGGTGGATATTGGTGAGCTTGCCGATCAGGCTGACGCATTCCAGGGTGCTCTCACCCTTCCATAGGGCGCGGACATACAGCTCGAACCATTCTCTTTCACCGGAGATCGTCTTGATGCGCAGCTCTAATTTGCAGGCAGAACGCTCCGGTGTCAGCTCGCTCAAGCTGTGAGCCAGCAAAGCCAGCTCTTCTTCGGAAAGCCGCTCAGTATGAAAGACATGCTCTCTGGCCTGCTCGATCTTGAAATCATTGCCGAAAACAGACAGATACTTTTCGGAGAATTCCAGAATATCGGTCTTGACATCGTAGTCAAAAGTAACTTCGCCTGACAGATCGGACAATGTGCGGTATTTCTCAAGCTCCAATTCCAAAAGCCAGAGCGTACGCTCAGACAGACTTTCTCCGCTGGCTGGGGCCGGCGGCTGGTCAGTCAGCAGATTTTCCACAGAAAAATGGATCTTTTCCGCTGGTCCTTTCAAAATAGGGCTGCTGTCTTTGAGAATAGACGCTACCTCTAAGAAGCAGCTGAGCAGCCGAGGGTTGAAGGAGCCGCATTCGCCGTTTAGGATCATACTGACGGCCTGCTCATGTCTATAAGGCGGCTTGTAAATGCGTTTATTGGTCAGCGCCTCATAGACATCCGCCAGGGCGACGACCTGCGCCCAGATGGAGATCTGGTTGCCTTTGAGCCCGTCAGGATAGCCGCGTCCGTCCCATCTCTCGTGATGGTGACGGCATATCTCATAGCAGTAGGTAAAAAACTCTGCATCGTGCACATATTCCAGGTTCTCTAAGATCTCGCAGCCTTTGGTGGTATGGGTTTTGATGATTTCGTATTCTTCTGGCGTTAATTTGCCAGGCTTGAGCAGGACAGCGTCGGGAATGACGATCTTGCCGATATCATGAAGCGCCGAAGCATCCGTGATGAGCTGGATCTGCTCATCTGAAAAGCGATAATCCTCGTAGGCTGCGCCCAGCGCCTCCATGAGCAGCTTGGTGATATAACGGATGCGTCGGATATGGAAACCGGATTCGCCGTTACGGAACTCGACCACCGTGCTGAGCATATCGATAATGGACGTATTAGCCCGCTTGAGTTTTTCGGCCTGCCGCTCCAAAAGCTCATACTGATCCTGTAATTTTTCTTCCAGATGCCGTTTATGGGCATAAAGCTCAATGACATTTTCCACACGCCGCGAAACGATCTCCGGATTGAACGGTTTATTGATGATATCGGCAACGCCTAAATTATACCCCTCCAGCGCAGTGCTCTCATTGTTTTCTGCGGTGATGAGCACCACGGGAATGCTGTTGGACCACTGGCTGCTGAAATGTCTGAGCATCTCGATACCGTCCATGACCGGCATGACCACATCGAGCAGAATCACCGCCAGATCGTCGGCGTGAGCCTCGATCAGCTTGAGGGCTTCCTCTCCATTTTCTGCTTCTAAAATCGTATATTTATTGTGGAACAATTCATAGAGGATGGCTCGATTCAACTCGATATCATCAACGATCAATAGGGTCTTGCGGTTCATTAGCAGCCTCTCCTCTCTGGGCTCACTGACCCAGCGCGTCTATTGCAGCAATAATTTTTTCGTACTCGCCAGAAATATTGTCAACAAGCGGCTGCAGCTTTTCTGGCTGGGTCTCACCGGCGCGAATGGCCTGCACCAGCTCATGGCAGTGATCGCTCAAAATTTGAAAGCCTAGATTGGCCGAGGTGCCCTTGAGCGTATGCGCCAGTCGTTCGATCTGAGCGAGATCCCAAACGGGCTCTGCCAGCACAGCCTTGAGCGTCTGGTACGTTTCATCCTGTGGGAAACGCCGCACGAAACGCGCTAAAAGGGGCTCATTGCCTCCAAAACGATGCAGAGTGGTATCCACATCCACTCCCAATGTATCCAGTGTCTGACGTAATTCCATCCAAATCCCTTCCTTACGAAGCAAACGCTTCTCGATTATAGTCAATTTTTCAGCGCAGGGCGACTTTCTTCTGCATGACCTCTGGATTAGTGCTGTAGGTCACGGCTGTCTCTGCGGTGATGGTCCCTTCTTTGTAAAGCTTCAGCAAACTGTTGTCCATAGCGACCATCCCCTCATCTGCTGAGGAATAGATGACCGTGTCGATCTGATGGATCTTGGACTCGCGGATCATGTTGCGGATCGCATTATTGGGATACATGATCTCAAAGGCGGGCACCACGGTGCCGTCGGCCGCTGGCACCAGCTGCTGAGAAATGACCGCCTGCAGCACCATGGAGAGCTGGATGCGGATCTGCTGCTGCTGACTGGGCGGGAAATTGTCAATGATCCGGTCGATCGTATTGGCCGCGCCGATGGTATGCAGAGTGGAAATGACCAAATGTCCCGTCTCTGCTGCAGTCATGGCTGTCTTGATGGTCTCATAATCGCGCATCTCGCCCAAAAGGATCACGTCAGGCGATTGTCTGAGCGCCGCCCGCAGCGCCACCGCATAGCTGTCCGTATCGGTCGCGATCTCCCGCTGGCTGACTACGCTTTTTTTGTGTCGGTGCAAAAACTCGATGGGATCTTCCAGCGTGATGACATGCGCATTGCGGGTATTATTGATCGCATCGATGATGCAGGCCAGCGTCGTTGATTTGCCGCTGCCGGCAGGACCGGTCACGAGAACGAAGCCTTTGGTCTTTTTGGCAGCCAGCATGACCGCATCAGGAATATGCAGCGCCTTATAATCTGGCAGGTCAAAATAGACCACCCGGATCACTGCCGCCAAAGAACCGCGCTGTTTATACGTACTTACCCGGAATCGGGATAAACCAACAACTGAAAAAGAAAAATCATCATCGCCATGCACCAAAAGCTGCTGCATATCCCGTCCGTCTGCCAATTGGTAGATGGCCGTGATCAGCTGCTCGGTATCTGGCGGCAGGAGCTTAGCGGCTGCCTGCTCTTGGATACGTCCATTTATTTTGTAGGATAGCGGCAAGCCGGCGACCAGAAAAATATCTGACGCATTTTGCTCTACCGCCTGCCTTAGTACGTCTACGATCTCCATATCGTCTTCTTCCTGCCTCCTTATTGTCCATCCCAGATGTCTAATAACTGTCCGTCACCGTTCCAATCGCCGGTATTGACGACCCGCCAGGCAGCGATACGTAAGCCTGTCGGCCCGACGGTAAGGGTGACTTCCAGACTCTGCCGGTCATTGATCGCCTCTGTGAAGGCATAACCGGCCGCAGTGGTCTCAGCCAAGCCCTGCGCGGCGATCTGCTCGCTTTGACCAGCCTGTACCAGCGCCTCGATCGCCTGCACACGTTCTGCCGCCCGGCCGTCCGCGTCGTAATATGCGCTGACGGTTTCTGCTGTCTTGATGCTCAGCTTATCATCAGCATTGGCTGAGACCAAAGACAACGTTGCAAAGGTGGTCAGACAAACGATGATAAAGACCATGAGCAGTGATGAACCGCCGACACCCAAGCCAGCTTTCTGCCGTTTGTTCATGTGCGGTCACCTCCCGGCTGATAGGCCTTCACCGTCAAGCGGTAGATCTCTTTGCCCTCAAGCGTCCTGATCACGATCTCCGCTGTCGGGATAAGCGTCTCTTGAGCTGCACTCATCGTCAGCTGATACGCACCGTCTTGCTGAACGATCTGCCAGTGTGCATCATAAAGTACCGTCAAACTGCCAACCGCCTCCCACTTGGCATCCAAAAGCTCAGCGGTCTGCTGGAGGTCGCCTGCGGTGCTTTTATAAAGCTCCGCCGCTGATTCGGCCTGGAGCACGCCGTTGGTCAGATCCTCGCTGTGCTTGGCCGTTTGATAAGATTGGGCGAATAGATGCACGCAGATGGCGCTGGTCAGTGCAAAAAAGAGGATGACCACCATCATTTCCATCAAAAATAAGCTGGATTGGGCATGCTTGCTTGGTTTCACTGGCCCTCACCTCCGCCTGCGGAGCGCAGCGCCAGCGTGAGACTGCGGCTTTTGCCGCCCGCGGCCGCAGCGCTGATCGTGAGCCGCCCCTGATCATCCAGCGTCATTTCAAAACTCTCCAGCGCGACGATCGGCAGCCCGTCAGCTGCTGCCAGCGGATCATCCGCTGCACAGTACAGTTCCCTGAGCGCCCCGTCATAATAATAGATGAAGGTCGCATAATCGCTCCCCGGTCCATCTGATAAGACCAGCGCCGGAGCATCATCCAGCGTTTGTAAGGCGATCGAGCCGCTTTCATCATGCTGGCGGACTTGATTGGCCAAATAGGACAGACTGACGCGGGCATTATAATTGTCCTCCATCTGGCTGACTGTGCGCTGGTAAACATTGGCGCCAAAGGTCATGACCAAAACTGCCGAGCCGGCAAAAACGCAGAACAGCGCCAGGATAAAGAGCACATCTACAGAATGTTCCTCTACTTTGCGCCCTCTTTTCACAGTCCGTCCCCTCCCCTCATTGTTCAGCTTCGTCAGCCAGAGAAAAAACGGTGATCTCTGGCATGATGTTGTCTGCAAAGATGTCATAATGCACGATATAACGGTCATGGTCGATACGCAGACCATAATTTTCTTCCAAATAGGCCACAGATTCAGGGTACTGTCCCTCAATGGCATAACAGTGCACGGCTGCCCGCCGCACTCCTTCTTCCGTACTGCGCAGGCTCTCTGCCTCTGTTTTCTGTGCCATATCGCTCAGGCTGCTGCCCAAAAAAAGCGTCAGCACGGCCAAGAAAACGAGCGGCAGCCCATAGCCCAAAAGTTTGGCGCGCCAGTTGGTTTTCTGCCTGATACTCATCGCGTCGCCTCCTTAGATCATCGAGGACATGACGCCCATCAACGGCAGCATCACTGCAATGAGGATCAAGCCGACCATGATCGAGAGCACCACCACCAAAAGCGGTTCGATCAAACCGACCATGTGGCCCAGGCGGTCTTCCACCGCTTCGTCACAGCGCTCAGCGATCTCATGCATGACGCTGTCCGTCTGCCCAGAGCGAAAGCCTACAGAAAGCATCCGCGCATATTGGCCGGTGAGTACGCCGCTCTCCGCCACAGCCTGGGCAAAACCTGCGCCCTCCGCTGTCCGCTGGCGCAGATCACGGACACGCGCCTGAAACGGCGCATACGCCACCAGCTGCTCCACCATATCCAGCGATTCGTCCAGGTCCAAGCCGCTGGCCAGGCACATGGACATCGCTGAGGTGAAATTGCGCGTCGCTGTATCCAGCGCCAATTTTTTCAGGCCAAAGCAATTGACGCGCCACGCCTGCCACAGCGCTTTGCCGCCTGTGGTCCAGCGCAGATACGCGCCAAAAGCCGCCAAGATCACCAAAATCACCAAAAATCCCGTCAAACCGCGGTCCATAGCCCGCCCCATGCGCAAAAGCGCCGCCGTAAAGGGCGAGACCTGCGAGCCCAAGAGCGCGAAGACCTGCTCAAAGACCGGCAGCACCTTAGTCATCAAGACCACGACCACCACGGCCATCATAGCGACCATGACCAAAGGATAAGTCACGGCGCTTTTGACGCTCTGACGCAGCTGATGTTCTCTGGCATAATACTCATACAAGCCATAAAGCACATCATCCAAACGGCCGGTCATCTCCCCGACACGCACCATATCCACTGCATAACGCGGCACACCGCCGCCTGCCTCCAGTGCCTGATAAAAGGGCATAGCCAGCGCCATTTCCTCAGCCATGGCCAACAGCCACGTTTTTTCCTTCTCATCTGCGGCGTCCTCTGCCAGGATGCGCAGTCCCTCCTCCGCCGGTATGCCCGAACGGATCAATAATGCCATTTGCAGGCTGAAGGCCGAAAGCTCCTCCTCCTTGAGCGGCTTGATCTTTTTGACTGCTTCTTTATCCTCCGCCATCTGCTGCCCCCCTTATTTAGTCTGAATCTTACCTTTCATTTTACCTCATCGTCTGCTTATTGGCTATAGATTTTTCATAAATGGCGCTTCATAAAAAAGTCTCCGAAAGCTTGCTGCTCTCGAAGACTTTGGCACCTATCAATACGTATATTTGCTCTTGTAATTTTTGCCGTCGCCGATATACTTCTGGATATTCTTGTCACCCTTGCCGCTGGCTGCAAAGGTGGGATCCATCAGCTTCCAATCCGTGCCGTCAAAATAAATGATATTATCGACCCAGCCGACTTCGTCAACATTGGTATTGATCCAAGCATGATAGAGATTGCCGGAATAACCGATGACCAGCTTGGTGGGGATATTTTGACTGCGCAGCATAGCGGTCATCAGCGCTGCATAGTCGAAGCAGATCCCGCTGCCTTTATCCAGCACAGCGTCCACATTGGGCAGATAGCCGGATTGGACATTTTGCGCCAGGTTGCTGTCATAGGTGATATTGTTGACCACATAATTGTAGACATTGGCAATGGTCTCCAGCTGATCGCCGCTGGGGCTGGCCAGCTGTGCCGCTTTTTTCACGACCTTGGAATCAGCATTGAAATCGACATATTGGTTAGGATAGAGGAAGGGGATAAAGTCATTATCCAGTTTTGCCGTCACATTTTGGCTGAAAGCCTGGGCGTATTTGGAACCGCTGGTATTCTCGAACACCTTGATGCTGTAGGTGCCGTCGCCCTCTGTGAGCGGAAAAACTTCATATCTTCCACTATTGTTCAAATCATACGTATAGGTGGTGCCGCCGGATTTGGTGATCTGCGCCTTGATGCGAACATTGGATCCGCCGATGTATTTGACGGATACATAGCCTTGATTGATGTTGGAGGCATCGATCGCTGCTTTGTCGTTGTTGTAGACTGTTACACCGGGGTTGGTCGGTACCTTGACATAATTCATCTGCGGTACGGCGCTCTTGGGCACAGCTACCTCAGCGATCTCGATCTCCTGGTCAGCTGCGCTGCCAGTCTTTTGATTTGCCTTATCGCCGCAGGCTGTTCCCATCACCAAAACACAGCCCAGCACAACTGCGGCCTGCATTTTGACTAGTTTAGATCTCATACGGCTCATCCCTTCTTTCCAAGTGACTTTTGGAACTAGAATCAACTATAGTATATCACTGTTCTCGCTTTTTGTTAATGCTATTTTTACTTTTTAATACATTCTTCACCATTTATTTGTGACCTCAAGGTTAAAAAAGGGGCTGAGCACCCCACTTTTCACTCGAAACGGCACTCAGCATCTTCTTCTTGTTCATTTAATGCGCTGTCCATCAGTTTCAAAAGCTCCAGCGTGCTTCTGAACCGCTCCGTTTTATTGCCGTCGATCCAGCGGACAGTGCCCTGCCAGGTGGCATTGCGGCGATACTGCACCTCGACTACGAATGTGGTGGTGTTGCCTGCTTCCTGCTCATAGATCTCTTCTGCCATTTGTTTTCTCCACTCCCTCTTTTGTACGGTTGGCTGGACAAGCTCTCCTTTGCTGTTGATGATAAAGGAACGCATGTCGTTATATCTCTGAGGAAACGCGAATTCATCAAACAACGTTTCCAACTTGCTCAATAGATCGATCACGCCATTAAAACGAACGCCTTTTGGCAAATACAAATTGTAAAATCGTCCATAGATCTCATTATCGGAAAATTTGTCCACGCACACCAAAACACTATTGATGGTATGGGGTCTATACATCTCATTTTCCCACATGACGTTTCCACCTCTCTTTCGTTTGACTCTATTATGCACTATAGCGGTCACAACTCGGTCACAAAACGGCCTTTTTTGTAAACTTTTTTTCGTTTTGGGGCTATTTTTTTGCAAAAAAATTTTATACACCCATTTTAGGCGTCTCCAACGCCCAAAATGGTGTGGTGATATCGATCGATCGGGCATTGCCTAAGATATCTTTGCGGCTGTAATCAAAAAGCAGCACCGTCTGATCAGGAAAGATCTCCAAATGGCTGACTCTGGCCAGCGCCTTGCTGTCCATTTCCCCATAAGCTGGCAGATATTGGTGCGTTTGGGCTTCCTCACGGTAAAAGGCGATGATCCGCTCATGCTCTCCGCCAGTCAGATCAGCATCCAGCCAATCGGGCAGTTTGCGCGGCTTCTCATGCAGGCACAGATCCAGCTTGAGCAGCCACTGGAAGCGCACCGCATCAAAGCCCGGCCGTCCTTTGGCGTAAGCATACAGGATATCACACAGTTCCAGCCTGCTGTGACTTTGCTGCTGCAGTCCCTCAGCCTGCCAATGATCGGCCAAACCTTCGTAGAAAACAAAGGCGTCCGCTTCACGGCTGATCAGATCCTTGAGCACATGCTGGAACTTGCCGCTGTTATAGTAGCTTTCCACCATTTCCTCGATATATTTGAGCCGCAGCATATCTTTGGGCGGCAATTCCCGCGTGGCCAAGACTTCGTAGGGCGCGTAATCCCGGCGAAGGATGCCCCATTCTTCGGCCCGCTCGGCCAGATAAGTGCCAGAGAGCACCTTCAAAAAGCCCAGCTGCAGCTGTTCCGGTTCCAGTGCGTACACATCATTGAACGACTGGTGAAAATCATCGTATGTCTCGTAAGGCAGTCCCGCGATCAGATCCAGATGCTGATGGATATTGCCGCCGGCGTGCACCGCTTTGACCACTTGGGAGAGTTTGTCAAAGTTGACATTGCGCCGGATGGCCCGCACGGTCTCGGGATGGGTGGACTGCACACCGATCTCGAATTGGAACAGCCCTTTGCGCAGCGGCCGCAGAAAAGCGATCAGCTCCTCATCCAACAGATCAGCGGTCAGCTCGAAGTGAAAATTGGTCACGCCATTGTCATGCTCCGCCAGATAGCGCCAGACAGCCAGCGTATGCGCTTTGTTGCAGTTGAACGTCCGGTCCACAAATTTTACCTGGCGCACCTTGGCATCCAAAAAACGCTGCAGATCCTGATACACCTTGTCCAAAGGCACGAAACGCACGCCTTTTTCCACAGAGGACAAGCAGTAGGCGCAGTTATACGGACATCCCCGCGAGGATTCGTAGTAGATGATCTTGTCCATAGCGTCCAGGCAGTCATCGGCATACGGAAAGGGCAGCCGGGCCAGATCCAGCGGTTCCCGCGAAGCTGTGCTCACGATGCACTCTCCTTGGCGAAAAGTCAGCCCGCGAATAGCCTCAAGCGGCACACCGCTGCCATCCAAATGCTCCAAAAGCTCCGTAAACGTCAGCTCGCCCTCGCCGCGCATGATGATATCCACTGATGGATGCTGCTTTAGGTAAGCTTCGCTGTTATAGCTGACCTCTGGTCCGCCCAAAGCGATGAGCACATCCGGCAGGATCTTTTTTAGTTCCGGCGTCAGCAGCTTGACCATTTCGATATTCCAGATATAGCAGGAGATAAAGATCACCTCTGGCTGCAAACGAAACAATTCTTCCAAGATATGATCCGTCCGCTGGTTGATAGTGAATTCCGCCAGCGTCAAGTCGTGCTTTTGGTCGTTGCCCTCAAACTTGCTCAAATATTTGAGCGCCAGGCTGGAATGGATAAACTTGGCGCCAATTGCTGTCAATACGCATTTTTTCATGATCGATACCTCATATCCCTTGATTTTTTACCTCCAGTATAAGCCATCGTTCCCGCGAAAGAAAGAGGCAAATGCCCCGCTCCAGCGGAAAAACGCCGCCGTTCCTTTCCTATATCAAAAGCCCCCAGCAGAGCAAGTGCTCGAAATGCTTTTCGAGACCTGCACCACTGGAGGCTTTTTTTATATTGCTGCCCGCACCTTTTACTGCGGCACCACGACTTGTACACCGCGGCTTTCGACTGGCGTGGAAAAAACGATCTGCGTCTGCGTCGGGCCAAATTGCTGCAATTGACCGATGAAGGCATCCAATTCCATCGTGCTGGGAAAAATGACCTTGAGCAGCATGGAATATTGGCCGGTCACACAGTTGCATTCCACCACATTAGGACAAGCCTCGGCAAAAGGATAAAACGTGCTCTTCATATCCGGCGACATCTCCAGATTGATAAAGGCAGTGATATGATAGCCCATTTTGATCGGGTCGATCTTGGCCGTGTACCCCACGATATATCCCGCCTGTTCTAATTGTTCCAATCGCGCCGAAACAGCCGGTGACGACAAGAAGACCTCCTGAGCCAGCTGCTTCAAAGAATACCGGGCATTCTCCTGCAATAGCGACATCAGCTTCAGATCAATTTTATCTAATTTTTTTTCCATCCTCTGATCTCCTCCATAGCCATTGGTTTTCCCTAGCACCGATTTGCGGATGAACCAATTATCCAAGATACTATGGTTATTATAGAAGGATTACGGACGATTTGCAAGCATTTAGCTAATATTATTAAGTGCTCCTGCAAAATTCTGTTGTTTTATAAAGTTTTTGCTGCGATCTTCCTGTCCAGTGCCAAAAAAGACTTCCCTCACACCCAAGTGTGAGAGAAGCCTTTTGACTCAATACGGCATGAAGATATTGACCAGCGGCAGCCCGCAAAGGATCGTGACCAAGCTGCCCACGACCAAAATGATGATGCCGCTGGCGTAAGACCATTTCGGCGTCACATTTTCGTTGCCATGCATGATGACTGCTGTCATAGAAGCCGCCGGTGTCACGAAGGACAGATTCAGCGCCCAGAACAGGTAGATATACACCAGATAAGGATTGCCGCCCATATTGACCATCATATGGCAGAAGATGGGGATAAATACGATGGCCAGAATAATGTTGTGGATGAACTGTGTGGAGATGCCCACCAAGATCATACAGCAGACTGCAAACAAAATAGGATCCATATTGCCCAAGAGCGGAGTCAAGAAAGCCATGACCGTTTGCAGGATGCCGCATTGCTCTGCCTGGAACGCATTGGCCAGCGGAATGGTGGCAATGATCATCCACATGACCGGCCAGGAAATATGCCGGCTGCTGCCCTTCGCCAGATCATAGTAAGTGGTGCCGTCCTTTTTGCGCACCAAGGTGGCCAGCACCGCTAAGAAGAGTGACACGCCCACAACACCGCCCAGCGAATCGAGCACTCTGCTGATCAGCCAAGTCGTTGGCAAAAAGCTCGGCAGACTGAGCAGCAAAATGTAAGTGACGAGAAAGATCGCGCCCAGCCGCTGCTCAAAAGTCATCTTTTCTCCACGGTACTGCGCATAAATATCCTTATCCCCGCTCAACGCGCTGAAATCCGGTCGGATGAACAGCCGCAAAACACCATACAGCGCCAGCGCCATGACCACTAGGATCGAAACGTTGACAGCGATAAACCCCATAAACGGCAGATCTTGACCCATAGCCTGCTTAAAAAAGCCA
>CABVBB010000018.1 GCA_902496505.1 uncultured Peptococcaceae bacterium | reverse complement strand
AATAAAGCTCCATATTGTGCGATCTTTTCACTATACTCTCTTTGGGGATCGCTAACAGCGTATCAAATTCCTGCTGTAAGGACAATCCGCCAAGGAAATGTTGATGCCATAATCCTGATAGACCTCCAAACCGAATAACTCCTGGTAAAATTTTTTAGAAAGATCGACATCCTTCACCGCAATACAAACGCCTTCATATTTCATTTACGTTCCTCCTGCCAAGTTTTTTACAGCCATTTTCTAGATACTAGCCTTTTTATTATTTTAACACGTTTATACAATATCTGGCTAGTCGATCGCTTCAATCAGCTGCAGCAATAAAACACTTTTAGGCTGAACAAAAAAGGAGTGAAAGCTTGGGTCGCTTTCACTCCTTTTTCTGCTGTCATCTTGTTATCACTCGGTCAGTGGACACTCATACTGCTTAATGTATAGCGGCCGCGGACCGCGCTTTTTGTCTTCCTCAGGCCGCGCCTCCCGATTAGCGGCAAATTCCACGGTGAGACGCACGGCAGTCGGTGCTGCCAGTCCATAGCATTTGGCCGCAAGCCGCTGGTCAGGCTTAAGCTTAGGACCGTGTTCGGGAAACCATTGGTACTCGTCCACCAGCAGGATGTCTGCGGTCTCCCCTTGGGCATCAGCCCCCACTATCTCCCGCATCCAAAAGGTCAGCCCTTTTACAAATGGTTTCCCTAGCTGATTATAATCCGTATACCCTTGAAAATGGTGATTGACTGCGTTGAAAGAGAGGGCGTATGGCCTATAACCCTCCGCCTGATACTGAGCCAATTCTGCTTCTGACAGATCACCTTGCCTCAGCCCTTCTTCTGTCCAGGGTACTGCCGCGACCTCCGTAAGGGTCAGTTCAAACAATTCCCCCTGCGTCCAAGTCTCACCGACAGCTAACGGCGCGCCCACCTCATTTTCAATAAGCATACCGTCGGGTATCCTGTAGACCATATACAAGATCATGCCCATGATAAATAGCAGCGGCAGTCCCAGAATAAACGCCAGCCCTTTCAGCAGATCCTTGCCCTGTTCCCTATTCATCCCTTATCTCCTCTCGGTGCTTCACTTAGTTTTCCTGCTGCTCTCCATATTTGGTCATGATCGGCCTTAAAGCGTCCAAAAAAGCCTCCTCGCCCATCGTATTCAGCTTAAAAACCAGCCCGGTGCTGCCTCCAGCCGTAATAGCGGACAAATAAACAGCTTCCCCCACCTTGAGCAGCGTAATGCTCAAACTCAGCCGATTGCCGCCGCTGAAACTATACCGTTCATACACCCTTACAGCACACAAACAGTCCTTCACGGCAAAATCGCTTTTTTCCTCCAAACTGGCAGAAACGCTCTTCATCACCAGTTGATCGATCTCCTCAAGTATCTGCCCAAAATCGCCGTGTAATCGCCCCTCTAATTTTGCCATTTTCCTCAGATCCCCTTTCTGCTTTGATCATACCATAGACAGCCCTCTCCGGATACAGACATTTTACACACCGCCAAATTGGCGCAAATATTATACGCTCATATGTTCGATAATACAAGCCTTGACTTGCTGCAAGGCTTATTTTCACTGGTTTTGCCGTTGTCAACAACTCTTTTTACACCAAAAAAACAGGCGGTCTCTTTTTTGGGTAGAGACCGCCTGTTGATTTTTTCATATAGACTTAGTATACCTCAGTTCGCCGCTAAAAGCAAGCATTTGTTCGATTTTACTGCAAAGCTTCAGTGAGCTGCGGCACGATCTGTTTTTTGCGGGAAACGACGCCAGGCAGGTAGAAGCGCTCGGCTTCTGCGGAGGTGAAGGCTTTGCGGGCAGCCGCTTCGGCCCCTTCTCCGCAGCAGAGCAGCTCGGAGGATTCGGCCAAGATGTCCGTGAGCACGAGGAAGAGCATATCCACGCCGTGTTCAGCAAAGCTTTCGGCCATGTAGCCCTGCATGCGCTGCTTGAGGCTGGCCAGTTCGTCTGCGCTCATAGAGGTGACCTGGCCAACGCCAAAGGTCACGCTGCCAGCGGTAAATTTCTTGAAGTCCAGATACAAGATCTCCTTCTCAGTCTTGCTGGAGAGATCGCTGCCAGCCTTGAACATTTCCTGGGCGTAGGCTTCTACATCACTGATGCCGGCGATAGCAGCCAGGGCCAGCGCAGCTTTTTTGTCCTGCTCTGTGCAGGTCGGCGAACGGAAAGCCAAGGTGTCGGAGAGAATCGCCGAGCACAGTACGCCGGCTACTGCGGCTTCCGGCTGTTTGCCTTGGGCCTGGTAGAAAGTATAAACGATGGTCGCGGTGCAGCCTACGGGCAGATTGCAGAAGAGGATCGGCTCGCTGGTCTGGAGACCGCCCAGCTTGTGGTGATCCAAGATCTCGATGATCTTGGCCTCTGCTGCGCCGTCTACGGCCTGAGCCATTTCATTGTGGTCGACCAAAATGATCGTCTCGCCCTGAGCATTGGCGACCAATTCCGGCGCCTTGAGGCCAAAGCGCTCCAGTACGAAAGTCGTCTCCGGGCTGAGTTCTCCTGCCCGACCGGCCTGAAAGCCCTCGCCTTTGAGCGCAGCATAGCCGATAGCTGAACAGATCGAATCGGTGTCCGGGTTTTTGTGTCCTATGATCCAAATATTACTCATTGTGTATGTCACCATCCATTATTAAAATTTCCTTAAACAGCTTTTATTTTACACTATCTCCCGCGTCGATACAACCACAAGCGTCAAAAAAATCCCCTGCTGCGCTGATACGCCCTCTTCCAAATTTCGGACAGGCCAAAAGACCCAGATACGATCCTTTCGGGGGATCGTATCTGGGTCTTTTTTAGCGGATCAAGAGTGTGGCCAGCTCGTTGGCAAACGTCGTTTCATTGAGCAGCAAGCGCTCGTAGACGACCTCATCCAGCGGCTCCACCAGGCTCTTGACCATGGTGAGCACCTCGCTTACGGTGAGGTCACCCGCATTGCGGTCAGCCAAAAGCGCCGCCAATTGGTCGGCAGTCGTACCGAGCTCGCCCAGTGTGACGGGGCGGTCTACTGCCATCAGGGTCAGCCAGTTGGCGACCTTGACCTGCAGCTCATTGTAAATATAATCGGCGTAATAGCAGCCATTCTTGTGGTACAAGAGCGCCTTGCGCACGATAGACTGCACCTGGGCATCGCTCAGGCACTGACCGACGCTGTTTTCTGTGATGTACTGCACGCACAGCGCCAGAAGCGTCCGCGCATCGTCCTCATCCTTTTGCTGGACCACCTTGTTCATACGGTAGATGGGCTCCATGATGCGTGCCGCCTGATGATCGGCTAAAATATCGTCACTCATTTTCAGTATCACCTGCTTTTTTGCGTTCTTTCATAGCTTCGATCTCGTGGATGAAGGTCTCCACATCGTCAAATTGCTTGTATACGGAGGCAAAGCGGACGTAGGCCACTTCATCCAAAGCAAAGAGCTTTTCCATGATGGTCTGGCCGATGACAGAGGAGTCCACCGCCGTGTATTGGTTCTTCAGATCCTTTTCGATCTCCTCCACCAATTTTTCCAGCTCAGATATCTCGATGGGCCGCTTCTCACAAGCTTTGGCCAAGCCTTTCAAGATTTTGGAGCCGTCGAATAATTCACTGCGGCCGCCTTTTTTAATGACGACCAAGGGCATGTCCTCCACTTTTTCATAGGTGGTGAACCGCCTGCCGCAGACCATGCATTCTCGTCTACGGCGAATGGACGTCCCTTCCTCATTGCTGCGTGTGTCCAAGACCTTGCTGTCGCCTTCACAAACTGGACATTTCATATCGCACCGCTCCTTTGGCTGCGTGTGTTTTTTTCAGATTTTTTTTCGTCCCCACCTGTAAGGGGCGTTTTTCCCGCTGACGCTGACTTTTTCGCCTTGAGACGGGATATATCCTGCATTTTCAGCCAAATTATACCACATCTGCGGCTAAAGTCCCAGCCCTAATTCGTGAACTGGCGATATTTTTCACAAAATCTTATGCTAAGCTGCTGACCTGCTCCAGAGAATCATTCTTGCCGATGAGCAAAAGCAGGTCGCCTTCGTGGATGACGGTGTCAACTTTGACCAAGGGATCGAGGTCGCCGTTTTCCTTTTGCAGCGCAATGATATTGACATTGAAACGTTTGCGCAGATCCAATTCACCGACGGTTTTATCCAGAAACGATTTCGGCGCAGCCAGTTCGGCAATGCTGTATTCCCGTGAAAAATGGATGAGATCGAGCATCTTGGATTCCGATATGGTCTGGGCCAGCCGCAGAGCCAGATTTTCATCAGCGTATATGACCTGATCGGCGCCGACTTTTTTCAGTGTGCGGCCCTGCAGCTTGGTCCGCGCTTTAGCGATGATACGCGGACAGCCCTGCTCCTTCAGCATGACCGTCGCTAAAATGCCTGTCTCCAAACTGCGGCTGGTCCCGATGACCGCCAGATCGAAGGCATCCACGCCCAATTCCTTGAGAAAACTCTCATCGCGGAAATCTCCGATGATCGCCTGCGTCACATCCTCTGCAATATCCTGCACCTTGTCCTCATCCATATCCACCGCGACCACTTCACAGCCTTTGCGGTAGAGTTCCCGCGCCAGACACGAACCGAATTCGCCCAAGCCCAACACGATGATCTGCTTTGCCATTTTCATGACCCCTTTATCGTTATTTTTCATCATTATAGCAAAAAGCGCTGGTCAATGCCAGCGCTCTCGGTCATGATCTTTTCATATACCAAAATAAGTGAAGTGCATATAGTCCTTGCTGCTGCGCCACGCGTTGCCGCCCCAGGCGAAGCCGTATTTGGCAAATATGCGCACCACATCGCCATCCTCGGTGATGGAATAGGGATTGGTGTACGGCTCGTACGCTTTGCCTACGATAATGGTGCCGTCATTGCGCATCTGGGGATTTTCGTTGGCATTGATATCGATGGCCGTGCCGGAGCTGTGTCCAGACGTGCCGCTGCGCCACGCATAGCAGCCGATATCGTGGATGGGAAAGCGGTTGGGCAGCTGATAGATCTCGTTAAAAATCGCCTGATAGGTGCTGGCGAGATTTTTCTGCACGGTGATCTCGTAAGTCTTGGCCACATAATTGCCATTGACCAGATCCCAAGCCGGGATGGTGATGGTGACCATATCAGCCTTGGCAGCTTCCTCATTGGGATAATTGGGCAGTGTTTCACTATATAGTGGCAGCTTGTCCCCAAACACCCGCATGAGTTTTTGCCGCTGATCTTCTGTATTTGCAGCCACTTCGCCAATGACCTGCGGCAGCGTTTCACCGCGGGAGACATTGTTGGGCACAGTATCAGTGGCGATCTCCGGCGGAGCACTCGTATCCACCGCTGCCAGATCCGTGGCAAAGCGCAGCGCCAGCACCACCGCCTGCTCGCGGCTGGGCGTGCCCTTAGGCTCCATCAGTCCCGGATTGGCGCCGCTGGTGAGCTCCAGCTTGAGCATGGTGGCGATAGGCACCACTGCCCAGTCGGCGATCTCACTGCGGTCGCGAAAATTCGCCAGCAGAGCTTCCGCTTCGCCAGCCTCCAGCGGCACCAAACGATCCGTCACCTTCAGCAGATTGTACAAAGTTCCAAACATTTCTTCCCGCGTCATCTGCGCATCGGGCATGAACATCCCATTGCCGCGGCCGCTGACCAGCCCCAATTCGCAGGCGCGGTTGACATCATTATCAGTCGTATCGGTAAAATTGCTGTTCATCGCCCGCGGGGCTGCCGTACCAGTGAGCTGCTCGTATATCTCTAGCGCCACCGTGCAGAACTCCTGGCGGGTGATAGGCTGGGTCATATCCGCGCCAGCAAAGCTCTCCGGCAGCAAATTGGCCGACTCTGCCGCCAAAAGATCAGCTCTGGCCCAATCGCTGGCTTGTCCCACTGCCGCCTGCGCCTCGGGCACAGCAGCAAAAAGCATACCAGCGCAGAGGACTATGCCAAGTCCCCTGTGCCAATCCATCCGTCTCTTCATTTGCTCTTGTCCTCTCCTTTAGCCGCGATCGGTACTCTGCTCTAAAAGCAAGGCTTCCAACTCTGCATAGGTCTCCACATGATTCACAGCCTCCCGCAGCCGTGCGGCGTGCGGAATGCCCTTATAATACCAAGCGACATGCTTGCGCATCTCGCGGATGGCGATGAATTCCCCTTTGAATTGGCAGACCAGCCGCGCATGATGGAGGATCAGCGCGTTGCGCTCAGCCAAGGTTGGTTCTGGCTGATAGTGCCCTTCCCGCAGGAACTGTGCTGTCTGACCGTAGAGCCAGGGTCGTCCCAATGCACCGCGTCCCAGCATCACACCGTCGCAGCCGGTCTCCGCCATCATTTTCGCCGCGTCCTCCGGCTTAAAGATATCCCCATTGCCGATAACGGGGATGTCCACTGCTTCTTTGACCGCCTTGATGATCTGCCAATCCGCCTGTCCGCTGTAATACTGCGCCCGCGTCCGGCCGTGCACTGCTATGAAGGCAGCGCCGCTGGCCTCCGCGATGCGGGCGACCTCCACGGCATTCACATGCTCATCATCCCAACCCTTGCGGATCTTGACCGAGACCGGTACGTCCACAGCCTGCGCCATAGCGGCGATGACCTCGCCTGCTAAACGAGGGTCCTGCATCAAAGCAGAGCCCTCCTGATTGCGCACCACCTTGGGCACAGGGCAGCCCATATTGATATCCAGCATCTGCGCACCAGCAGCCACAGCCAGCCGCGCGCCTTCAGCCATGATCTCCGGCTCCGAGCCAAACAACTGCACGTTGACCGGCTGTTCCTCCCCTTCCATATCCAGAAGGTCGAAAGTCTTTTGATTATGATAGGTCAGCGCCTTAGCACTGATCATTTCTGTATAGCATAGGCCGCAGCCATTTTCCTTGGCGATCAGCCGCATGGCCTTATCAGTGATGCCCGCCATAGGCGCCAGCACCACTGGGTTATGCGCCAATAATTCTTTTATCCTTGACATGATCGATTCTCCGCCTTACTTCATTTTCATTCCCTGCTGCTTTTCCAAAACGATGCGGCCGCCTTTGGTCGTCCGTTTGACCACATCCTGATTTTCCGGCTGGCTGATCAAGCGGCTGTAGAGCACGATGCCGCCGATGATCAAGGCAATGCCGGCCAAGGCCTGCGGAGAGGGCAGTGCCTCATGCAGAAAGAGCATCCCCGTGAGCAGCGTGAACACGATCTCCATCGACTGAGCAGCCTCCACACCGGCCAGCTTCTGCATATTGCCTGACACCATTTCCATAGCCTTAAAAAAGATCATCGTGCCAATGACCGAAACGATCAGTGATACGCCGAAGCTTTTGGCCATCTGATTGGCCGACGGCGGCCCGATGAGGACCACATTGGCCACAGCCATCACCAGCCAAAACGGCAGCGTGAGCACCGTCAGCACAAATATCCGCTCGAATGCATCCATCCGCCCCGCTGCCAGTTCCATGGTCTTGCGGTTGCCCAAAGGATACGCCGTCGCTGCAAATATCGTCGGCACTGCCGCTGTGAGCATCTCCCGCCAGCCGATAGTCGATGCCTGCTCAAGCTGCACAATCAACACGCCTACAACTATGATACTGGAAATAGCCAAACTTTTCAAAGGAATTTTATGCCGGATCTTTTTCGGCCCCTCCGGCGTTTCTACGATGTGGTAAAACAACGGACTCATCAAAATGCCCGCGATCAGCGTGATCTGCCAGGTAGAAGCAGTCAGCCACGCCGGAGCACACATGCTGCTGAAGGACAACGGAATATAAAAGATCACATACGCCACAAAGCTCCAGCCGATCCAGAGCCAAGGATCCTTGCTGACGATCCTTTTCAGCCGCGGGATCGCCCGCCGATGAAGGATCACCGGCAGCATGATAGGCACCATGAACAGATACCTGAGACATGCCGTCCAAGCCCAATGCCCACTGGAAAGCCCCATAGAACGATTCAAAAGATACGTAAACGAAAAACAAAATGCTGCGCATACCCCATAAAGTAATGGCTTCACTTTCCATCATCCTTCCCCATGCCGTCCACACACTGCTGCCCCTAGGTTCTGCCCGTCTCCGCACACCGCATTTTGCCTGCACGCTAAACGCAAAACCTTTATTTATTTTGCATACTACCATATCCATCCACCGTTGAAAAGGTCAAAGCCAGACTATAAAAATATTTGAAGACAGCCACCATAATGCTCGCTTTTTTCCTAAAAATCGGCACATAAAAAACAGGCTCATTTACGAGCCTGTTTCGCTCCCTGCTGCCACTGCGCGGGCCTTTGCAAATGCTCTGGCAGCTTCGTCGCGCTGTCGCCGTGGGCACTGTTGAGCTGAGACTGCGTCAGGAATAGCGATCGGCTCAGATCAGCGCCATTTAAGCGGGCATCCCGCAGGTCAGCGCCCAAGAGATTGGCGCCGTACAGCTGACAGCCGGAGAGATCAGCCGCGATGAGCAAACTCATGCTGAGATCCCGCCCGGTGAGATCGGCCCGTTTGAACTGGCGGCCGATATAGTCGCCGCCTGCCCGCGACTTGACCCCCAGCCTCTGCTGGAGAAACGTCCACGCCTTCTTGAGCACTCTATTGGCCTGCGCGCGGTGCTCCTCTACTGCCAGCTTGGCCAATTCTCCCGGCGGCAGCGCGCCCAAGCGCTGATTTTCCGCGATCAAGGCCTCCAGCGCATCAGCCAGCGGCTGGGCTGCCGCCAGTGTCTGCGCCTCCAAGAGATAGCCCAATATCTGCTGCAGCTGCCAAACATGCACAAAGACCTGCTCCATTTCCGCTGCTGAGACGCTTTCCTCCCGCCATGTGCGGCCGCCGTAGACCTGCTGCGTCACTTTCTGCCCCGCCCCCAGACAATCAAAAGCCAAACAGCCCTTGAGCTTCTTCTCCCCAAGCTCGCTGTGCACTCGACAGCGAAAATCCGGCTGCAAATGACCGCACGGTGTACCTGCCGCTTTATCCTCAGGAAACCCCTCACTCTTCGCAAAATACAGCATCGTGCAGCACAGTCCACAGCACGCTTCACAGCGTGAGACGAGACTTGCCCACAATTGGGGATGCTGTTTTTTACCATGCAGCTTTTCCATGCTCTATCCCTCCGTTTTTTTCGATCTGTTTTTCATTATAGCATGCCCACCGCTGTCTATGGAGACAAATTTCCCCATGCCAGCTTGACAATCTCAGCAGGCCATGCTATCCTTATACAAACCAACGGTCGGTATGGAGGAGATCATATGGCACGCAACAAATATCCAGAAGAAACGGTCAAGCTGATTTTAGACACCGCGCAAAAACTTTTTATCGAAAAGGGCTATGAGCAAACGTCACTGCAGGACATCATCGACGCGACCAAGCTTTCCAAGGGCGCTATCTATCATCACTTCACTTCAAAAGAAGACATCTTTATCAAGATCTGTGACCGCATTAGTCAGGAAAATGCTCTGCTTTTGGCCAAGGTACGCGATCATCCCACGCTTAATGGCCAAGAAAAGCTGCAAGAGATCTTTCGCACCGCTCTGCGCAGCTCCAATCAGAGCCTGCTGATGGAGATCATCCCCTATCAGCTGCTCAATAATCCCAAGTTTTTGGCGATCCAGATCCAGGATCTTTATGCTGATGTAGCGCCGCATTATCTCACGCCCATTTTAGAGCAAGGCATCCGCGATGGTTCCATCCAGACGGAACATCCGCAGCAGCTGGCCGAAGCCATCCTGGTGCTGTCCAATCTTTGGCTCAATCCCTTGCTCCAGCCGACCAGCGTGGAAGCTATCCACGCCCGCTGTCTGGTCTTCACCCAGCTGATGCAGGGTATTGGCATCGATCTTTTGGACGATGAGCTGATCCAAACGTACACAGACTACGCCCAGCGGCTTTTAGAATCTGGCAAATGACACACAAACGAACTGCTCACTGCGAGCAGTTTTCTTTGACCATTATTCAAACCAACGGTCGGTTTACAATCGTAAGGGGTCCATTCCTGATCAATACGCATCCACTGCTGCCCAAAGATTTCATCCTCGGCGTCATCGGCCAGATCATTTCCTTATTTGGCAGCGCCGTCCTGCGCTTTGCACTGCCGCTTTACCTGCTGTGGGAAACTGGTTCTGCCATACTGTTTGGTCTTGTCACCGCCTGCTCCTTCCTGCCGATGATCGTGCTGTCGTTCTTGGGCGGAGGGCTGGCTGACCGAGTCAATAAGCACAATATCATGGTGTTCTTCAATTTTGGCACCCCATCTTCATCCCAGTCACTCTGAGCCTGACCGCTTTCAATTTCGCCCTATCCCCAGCCATGATCGTAGGCATCCCCGTCATGGCCATCAATATACTCCAGCTCAACGACGCTGCCTTAGGCATCGCTCAAGGCGCTATGGGTCTTGGTGGCTTCGCAGGCGGTATCTTGACAGGCCTGCTCCATTTTTGCCAGGCTGGAAACGCAGACTCACCAGCACATCACCCGTCAAAGCTAAGCACGCCAAAAGCCCCTTTCCATCGTTTGCAACGACAGGAAGGGGCTTTTTATCAGTCTGCAAAACGCAGCGTCTTAGCCAGCAAATTATCCCCGCAAAGGGTGTTGGGAAAAATATCCGCGGCCACTTGGAGAAATTCCGCTGGATTGGTCATGGCCGGACTGTAATGGGTCAGCCACAGTTCCTTGACCTCCGCCTGACGGGCCAGCTGCGCCGCTTCGCTAAAGACCATATGGCCTTTTTCCGCCGCGCTGCTCTGCTTCTCCGGATCGCCGTACAACCCTTCGGCAATGAAGAGATCGCTCCCTTGGGCCAATTCTGCCAAGGCTGCACTAGGGCGGCAGTCGGTGGCATAGGTGATCTTGAGCCCGCGCCTGGCCGGCCCCAGCACCTCCGCCGGCTGGATCAGGCGGCCGTCGTGCTCCACGGCCTGCCCGCGCTGCAAGACGCCCCACTGCTTCATAGGGATGCCGAGAGCCTGCGCCCGCGCCGTATCGAATTTGCCCTGGCGGGGGAGCTGGAAGCTATAGGCCAGGCAGGGCACCCGGTGCTCCACTGGCAGCGCAGTCACCGTCAGATCGCCCAACTGGAACTGGCTCCGCTCGGTAAACGGCAGCTCATGCAGATAAACGTCAAAGGGCAGCTGCGGACAGATCACCATCAGTCCTTCTAAGATCGTCCGCAGTCCTTCCCCACCCCAAATATGCAGAGGCTCAGTGCGCATATTGTTGCCGATGGTCATCAAAAGTCCCGGTATCCCTGCGACATGATCGCCGTGAAAATGGGTGATCACCATGTGATCGATATGCTTGAGGCTGAAAGCGCTCTGGTACAGCGCCACCTGATTGCCCTCGCCGCAGTCCACCAAGATATTGCTGCCCTGATTGCGCAGGATCATGGAGGTCAGATACCGCTTCGGCAGCGGCAGCATCCCGCCGCAGCCCAATAAACAAACATCCAGCATCGTGTCACCGTCCCTCTTCCGCTGCATTGCGTTCATACAAGATCCTGAGACCCTCCAGCGTCAGCATCTGGTCCACATGCTGGATGGTCGAGGAATTCTTGGCGATCAGATCAGCCAAGCCGCCGGTGGCTACCACCGTGACGCCCTCAAGCCCCGGCCCGATCTCCTCAGCAAAGCGCTTGGTCATGCCGTCCACCAAGCCGCAGTAGCCGTAGAGCAGCCCTGACTGGATGGCATTGACCGTATTGCGGCCGATAACGTTTTTGGGCACCACCAGTTCCACCTTCGGCAGCTGCGCCGTCCGCGAAAAGAGCGCATCCATAGAGAGCCCTATCCCCGCGGCAATAGCCCCGCCCAGATACTCCCCTTTTTCATTGACCGCGCAGAAAGTGGTCGCCGTGCCGAAATCCACGATGACCAGCGGCGCGCCATATTTCTCGATAGCAGCCACTGCATTAACGATACGATCCGCCCCGACATCCTTGGGATTTTCGTAGCGGATGACTAAGCCCGTCTTGAGGCCCTGCCCCACAACCATAGGCTTGATATGAAAATACCGCTCCGATATGAATTTCCACGTGCCTGTCAGATCCGGCACCACTGATGAAATGATCACATGGTGCACATCCTTCGTTTCCCGGTGCGACGCCCGCAAAAGCTGCTGCAAAAGGATCCCGTATTCATCTGACGTGCGGTTCTTATCACTGGACAAGCGCCAGTTTTCCAAAAGCGTCTTGCCCTCATACAGACCCAGCACGATATTGGTATTGCCGATATCGATCACTAAAAGCATGCTTATCTCCTCCTTTATGTACCAGGCGGCACGTGCTCCCGCCCTGCGGCGCTTTACGATGCGCCGTTTATCTCCTAGCTTTGACCATATCTCCGCCGGCTAGTCCTGCTTTTCGCCCGAAGCGTCTATGGGCGGTGCTGACTGCCCATTCCCGCCAGGCGACCGTTTGGACAGGGCTCTGACCAAGAGAACGGTCAAAACCGCTGCCACGATCATTTCCGCAGGCATCTGCGTCCCCATGACCAAAGCTGCCGCCGGCCACGGCATATAGCCCATGAGCACCGCCAGGCCCAAAAAGCCCAGCGTATTGGTGAGCGTTCCCGCGATCGCGGCCAAAGCCGCGCCCAAGGTCTTATGCCTGCCGCAGACGCGGTAAACATAATACGCCACTACACCGATAAATATCCGCGGCAGGATGCGGACGATAGGGTCCGCAGGAATAACACCTGTCGGCGTCAAAAAGCTGTATAAACCAAAAATAAACCCTGTAAAGGCCGCCACCAGCGGTCCCTCCAGCACCCCGGCCAAAATGACCGGCACATGGATGAAAGTCGCCCGGCCTGCCACTGTCGGCACCGGGATGAAGCCGATCCCCGTCGCGCTCAAAACCACTGTGATCGCACTGAGCATACCCGCCATAACGATCTGCCGGGTCGTGATCTTCTTTTTCATCATCGTCACTCCTTCGGTATTGAATGTGTTCTGCCTTGCTGCCAGTCGCCTGATCTCACACCCTTTCCCGTAAAGCCGAAGCGGTTGCAGCAAAAAAGCCCCCCAGATGATCATCCAGGAGGCTCGTCACAAACAATCCCTCCATCTCG
>CABVBB010000017.1 GCA_902496505.1 uncultured Peptococcaceae bacterium | reverse complement strand
CGCTGCCTATACCGCACGCTACCAAGCCTATCGTGAGCAGATCGAGGAGCAGCTCTTTTGGCCAGCTGATCAAGTGCAGCCAGAGGCGGAAGTGCTGGCATTGAGTCCAGAGTATAGTCTGCGCAGTCAGGATCATGCCGGTGAAATAGCGGGCCGCGATCTTTACGGCAGCGCTCATGAACTCTTGGATGCGCAGGGACGAATTCTCTACAGCTGGCATGATTTGGACGCAGACGGTGAGTTCTGCCGGCTGATCACCCATGCCAATGGGCAGCAGTATCTGATCTTTCGCCAGGATCTCTACGGCTACAGCGTACTAGAGGTGCAAAGCGGGCGGGCTTTCCACTATCTGCCGGAGGAAGCCTTTCCGGAAGATGCGGCAGATTTTCGCGAGACCTTTATCTGGACAGATGTCCATTACGATCCGTCCAGCAGCCTCTTGGCGGTGACCGGCTGCTATTGGGCCAGCCCCTACAGCGTGCTGCTTTTGGATTTTACCGAGCCTTTGCAGGAGCAGCCTTGGCTGGAAGTGCATGAATTGCTCGATCCAGCGTATGAAAAATATGATGATATCGATTTTACAGCCTGGCTGCCAGGAGAAGGCTTGCTGCTGGAGGGCTATGATATACAGACGGAAAAGAAAGAGCGTCTCCTGCTGTCTGTATCAACGATCCGTCAGGAACTGGACCAGTTGGCGAAGGCCCTGCGTCAGGAATAGAGAAAAGCACCACAGGAAAATTTTCCTGTGGTGCTTTTCTCTATTCGTCTAATTTGATATAGCGGGACAAGCGGTCCATATCGTAGATGAAGACGCCCTCTTTGGTGCGCTCCAGGATGCCTTCGTGCGCCAGGCGCGTCATCAGGCGGGAGACGGATACGGTATGGATGCCGCAGTATTTGCCTAATTCCACATTGGTGAAGAGGGAATCGAGGAAATAGGTGCCGTCAGGCTGGGGAATGGCCAGCGATTTCAGCGCCATGCCCAGCACGGAAATACCGCCGCCGAAGACATGGGCAATGGTGGCATCGGCCAAAAGTTCGCACTCCATGACCGATTCTTGGAGGAGATCGTAGCAAAGCGCATTATTTGAGCGGACTTGCTCATCGACCATCTCCCAGGGGATCTTGTAGCAGACACAGCGAGTCTTGGCTAAAAAATCCAGCGGGTTTTGATTACCATAACGGTGTAGATGAAAGCCCAACATTTTGCCGGGCTGATAATACTGCAGTACCAGTTCCTCTCCTTCATCACTTGAAAGCATTTTCGCGCAGATGCCGTCGAGCAGATAATAATTGAACTGCATCCGCTCGCCGATCTGAAAGATCTTTTCATTGGGCTGGAAAATGACTTGGGGAAATTGACTGAGCCAGTTGGGATCCCACATAAGGATTCACTTCTTTCCATCAGGATAGGATATGCTGTAATAGATGATATCAGCATAACAAATGTTATTGGTATCATAAAGATTGATGTATTACCATAAGTTTAGAAAATTTCTGCGCAGAGAAAT
This sequence comes from uncultured Peptococcaceae bacterium, assembly GCA_902496505.1. Taxonomy (GTDB): domain Bacteria; phylum Bacillota; class Peptococcia; order Peptococcales; family Peptococcaceae; genus CABVBB01. Next base: position 12,013 of record CABVBB010000017.1, on the reverse strand, counting down.
TTATTTTTGAGGTGATTATCAATGATTGCAGTAAGAAAAGCCAGCCTAAAAGAATGGGCGCATACCATTATCGGTCTGGCGCTGATGTTTGGCATCCCGCTTTTGCCTCCTATCGACCCGATCACCAAGATCGGTATGCAGATCGGCGGCATCTTTATCGGAGCCATCTATTTGTGGTCGACAGTGGGGACATTTTGGCCAAGTTTGATTGCTATTATTGCCTTGGGTTTTACGGATTATGCAGACATGTATACCATGTTCGCTGCTTTTTCGGGCTATCTTCCCCTATTGATGCTCTTTTGCATGATCTTTTTCGGCGCCATCGGTGATTGCGGGCTGACGCAGTATATCGGCCGCTGGTTCTTGACCAGAAAGATCATCAATGGCCGACCGTCTGTCTTCAACTTTTTGATGATGACCGCTGTCTTTGCGGTCTCGGCCTTTATCGATCCGTTGATGGCGCTTTTGGTCCTCTGGCCGACGCTTTACGTCATTTTGGATGAGGTAGGTTATGACAAAAATGACCGCTATGCCCGCATTTTGGTCGTAGCGACTTTTCTGGCGGTAACACTGGGGCAGTGCACGCTGCCGTTCTTTGGCGGACAGCTGGTGATCTTGGGCAGCTTTGAAGCGGCCAGCGGCATTCCGACCAACTATGGATTGTATATCCTTTTCAATATCATCACCAGTCTGGCGATCTTTTTGGTAGTGACGTTTTTGATCAAATACGTTCTGCGTCCTGATATGAGCAAGATGGCCAATATCTCCATCGATCAGATCAACAAAAATCCGCTGCCGCCGATGAACAAGCAGCAGAAGATCTACATCGGTGCGGCAGTAGCCTTTTTGATCTTTGCGCTGGCCCCCTCGATCCTGCCTGACCAGTGGGCCATCACCCAATTCATCAATGAGCTCAATCTGGTCGGCTTCACCCTTTTAGCCATCGCGGTCTTAGCGATCATCAAGGTGGATGGCAAGCCAGTCTTGGATACGGCGCGGATCACGCGGGAATATGTCCTGTGGGATCTGTATCTATTGGTCGTCGTCGCCATCTTTTTCTCCAACTGTCTGATGGCCGATGAGACAGGCATCAAGCCCTGGCTGGTAGGTATCCTCACGCCGATCATCGGCGGCCATGGTCAGATATTCTTTATCCTGTTCCTCATCGTATTCGGCGTCTTGATCACCAATGTGGCCAATAATGCCATCACCGGTGCGATCCTGATGCAGATCATCGTGGCCATGGCGCCTGCTGTCGGCATCGATAATCCTGCTCCCCTGGCGATGACGATCACCATGGCCATGTTCTTGGCTATCCTGACGCCGGCCGCTTCACCGTATGCTGCTGTGCTGCATGCCAACAAAGACCGCGTGTCCAACGGCGACATCATGAAATACGGTTCGATCCTGATCGTTGTCTCGATGCTTGTTTACGTCGTGGTCGGTCTGCCCCTGGCGTATGTCTTATTTTAATTGAGGAGGGATCACTCTCGTGACCGTACAATATGAAAACGTGACCCACATCATCCAGCGGCAATACGCTGCTGAGCAAGCTTTTTTGTCGGAATTTGCTACAGGAAATTATAGCATAAAAGATCCGCTGGTCAAACTCAATCCGTACATTTATTGCCCGCTGACGGCGGTAGTTTTGTTTCGCACACCAGCAGCGACAGAAGTGACCATCACAGTGCTGGGCAAAGAACCGGCAGGCAATATCAGCCATACTTTCCCGGCGGAAAAGGAGCATATCCTGCCTATCTACGGTCTGTATGCTGATCATGCCAACCAGGTGCAGCTGGAGACGGCTTCTGGAGAAAAGCATACCCTCATCATCCAGACAGAGGCCGCGCCAGCGGACGTCCATGCAGCGATGAGCATCAAGACCACAGCAGAGTATATGGGCAGCAATCTGATGTTTTTGACGACGGCTATGGATTCTCTGCCTGTGGGCTATGACTACAAAGGCGATATCCGCTGGTATGCCAATGTCAATTTCAACTTCGACCTCAAGCGGATGCCGAATGGTCATCTGCTGGTGGGTACAGAGCGCTTGGTAGAGATGCCTTATTATACCACGGGACTGTACGAGATGACCTCTATCGGCAAGATCTTTAAGGAGTACCGCAGTCCCATCGGCGGCTATCACCATGATCAGTTCGTCATGCCCGACGGCAATATCCTGATGCTCACCTATGAGGCGGGCTCGGGCACCGTAGAGGATATATGCGTGCTGCTGGATAAAGATACGGGCGATATTTTGCGCAAATGGGATTACAAGGATGTCTTGCCGCAGTATCCTACCGCAGGTTCGGGCAGCCAGGATGAAGAGGACTGGTTCCACAACAACGCCGTGTGGTATGACCAGCGTACCCATACGCTGACCTTATCCGGCCGCCATCAGGATGCGGTGATCAATCTGGATTACGAGCTGGACGAAAACGGCAAGTGCAAACTCAACTGGATCTTGGGCGATCCAGAAGGCTGGCCGCAGGAGATGCAGAAGTATTTCTTCACTCCAATAGGTGACGGCGAATTCGACTGGCAGTATGAGCAGCATGCCTGCATGGTCCTGCCGGACGGCGACATCATGCTTTTTGACAACGGCCATTTCCGGTCTAAAGATCCCGCCAAGCGCATCCTCAATAAGGACAATTTTTCCCGCGGCGTGCGCTACCGCATCGAAACGGAGCAGATGACCATCGAGCAGGTCTGGCAGTATGGCAAGGAGCGGGGTGCAGAATTCTTTTCACCGTATATCTGCAATGTGGAATATTATGATGAAGGCCATTATCTGGTCCATTCCGGCGGTATCGGCTATGAAGACGGCGAGACCTGCGAAGGCATGGCGGTCATCAAATGCATGAATCCTGACGGTCATGAGTACCGCTTCAATTCCATCACCTGCGAGCTGGTGGATGATGAGCTGAAATACAGCTGCAAGTGCCGGCCAACTGCTACCGCGCGGAAAAGCTGCCCATCTATTACGCTCACGAGGTGCTGGAATTGGGCAAGGGCGAGCTGTTGGGCACCCTTAAGGCGACAGCGGTGTCTCCTATGAAGATCAAGGCAGAAGAAACAAAAGCAGCTGTGCCGGAAGCGTACCATGTGAAGATCGTCGAAGAGACAGACCGCGTCTTGGTGCAGGGCACCTTTGCCGAGGACAGCATGATCCAGATCCTTCTGGTGCAGGAGAGCGAAGTTTGGCGCTACAGCGTGGAAACAGCCAGCAAAGAATTCAAGGCTATGTGTGTCGGTACTTTCCAAAAAAGTGACAGCCATGAGATCGATACCTTTATCAATAAGACCGGTTTGTCCGGCGTCTATACGGTCAAACTCTTGGCCGCGGAAGGAGACGCCCCAGCAGTCATTTATCCTACAGGCGTCACCATCACCGCCTAAACAATACACGAGCCGCCGGGCTTTATCCCCACAAGCAGGGGGATGAGGTCCGGCGGTTTTTTGTACATACTGACAAAAGGAAAACAAATGGTTTACAAGATACGGGAGATGGCGTATCATCGTAATTAAGCAGTTTTATTGGAGTAGCGTGATAATGACAGCTGTGGGAGAGGGCAGCAGCCAATAGAGGGGGAAATAAAATGGAAGCATGGGTTAGATGGGCGGAGCAGCTCCAAGCGTATTTGGACATTTCTGGCCAGACCGATCGCTGAGGCAGAGAGGGCAGAGGAATTGGCCTTGGAGCAGTTTGCTTTCAATTATGAAACGGTGGAGACGATTCGAGCCTTGGCGGCGAAACTGCGCGTTTCGGCTGTATGGGATTTTTGGTGGGATCAACGCTTATGGAAGATAAGGAGGTCAGATCATGAGAGAGGATATTTGGCAGCAAGTGGAGCAGTGGCTGGCGGAGGAAGCATATGATGAGGCTCTGGCTGCTCTGGAAGCGCTGCCATTAGAGGAGCGGGGCTATGGGCTGAGCGTGCTTTTGGGACGGCTGTATGTGCTGCTGGGCCGCGAGGCAGAGGCTTTGACGACGCTGGAGGCTTGGCGGCAGGAGGGGGCAGACGATGCCCTTTGGCATCACCGCTATGGCTGTGCCTTGTACGGCCTGGCGCGGTATGCAGAAGCAGCGGAGGCCTTTGAACAGGCAGTCTTTTTGGATGAGACCGATGAAGATTCCCGCAAGGCGCTCAAGGACTGCCGTTACCAGCTGGAGCGCGAGGAAATGGGCCGCACTATGGGGACGGACTGTGCGCTGGCGACGCAGTATATCCTGCGCTATACATTGGCCGACATGCTGGAGGGCGCCGTATTGCAGGCAGAGACCGTCTATCTGCCGCGCTGGCAGCTGACTATCCGACCACGGGCAGCCCAGCTGACTGAGCAGTCGGCAGTGATCTACCTCTACATCAGCGCTGCTGACTGGGGCGGACTGGAACTGTTTGAATGCACGGTAGGCATGGGTAAGGATACGGTGCAGGCCATCGGACAAGCCATGGCCAGTTTCCTCTTCGGCATGTGGAATGGTTTGCAGGCCATGCTGGAAGAAAACGCGCCTCGGGAGCTGGTCAGCCATTTTGCCGGCAGGGAGCACCGTTTTGCCGTTTATCTGAGCGACATCGTAGGCATCGGGCAGACGCCGGAGATGCACGATGTATCCGTCTACTGGCAGACGCTGGCCGAAGAGATCGCCCAGCGCGTAGGGGATCAGCCGTTGTGCTATGTGAAGGTCTACGCGGCCAAAAACGGCAGCGAGATCACCGGTGAATGCCGCATCAATGACGTCCGCAGCGAGGAACTGAGCCAGCGGGTAGCGGAACTGGCGGCCCAGTGGGATACTGAGGGGTTTGGCTCGCATAAGCAGTTTTTCTTTCTGCGGCAGACAGAGGAAACGCGTTCGGACTATCCCTGGACGAGAGATGAACTCAAGGAAAAGACCCGTGCAGCTGTGCGGCTATTGCATGAGCTGATCGAAGCCGATCGGCAGGAACAATGGGCAGAGGCGCTGGATGAGACGGCAGGGGATGAGGATCTGAGCACAGAGCTGTATCTTTTCTTGCCGGAAATGTGTGCGGAAAATTATTTCCAGGCCATCACTTATCCGGAGACCGTGACCTTTACCTGGGAGGACGGCCGCAAAGAAACCGTCTACAAGACGCAGCTCATGGCCTATTATCCGCTGTATGAGGCGCTTTTCCAAGGCTTTGACAACGGTGACTTTGCAGGCTATGAAAATGAGGTCTACAGTCATTTGATCGGCCGCAGTGCGACCTACAATGTGGTCATGGAGGCCAAAGAAAAAGGGGCTGATCTGGCTAAAGACGGCGGACGCATCACACTGATATTCAGTGCGAGAGACACTTATCAGATACGTTAGAGGAGGAAGACCATGGACAATACAATGAAAGCACAGCTGCAAAAATGGCATGAGGAGGACGAATATCAGCAGATCATCGATACGATCGAGGCTCTGCCGGAGGAAGAAAGGGATGATGATCTGATCGGTCAGCTGGCCAGAGCGTACAACAATCGCGGCAAGCAGGGCGATTATGAACGGGCTGTCGATCTTTTGCTCTCCACCGCCGATCGCTGTCAGGAGCAGGCCAACTGGCATTTTCGTCTGGGCTATGCGTATTACTATCTGGATCGGGACGCTCAGGCTATGGCCGAATTTGAACGGGCCCTGGAGCTTCAGCCGGATGATGAGGATGCTGTAGAATTCATCAGCCGCTGCCGGAGAAACTTGGTCTATCCAGTGGCGACCAGACCTTTCACCGCGCGGGTCGCGGAATTTTGGCAGGTTTTTGCCGAAGCGGAAGCGGATCTCCGTCAGCTGCTGGATAAAAAAGAAAATGCAGAGGCCCTCACAGCGCTGGTCAGCCGCCTGCTCAAGAAAGCCTTTGCCGAGAGCTATTTTGAGATCGGCTTCAATGGCCAAAAGTATGATCTGATCCTGACGCCGGAGGGACAGAAGCACGCGCTTTTCAAGCTGCGCTATTGGCAGAGCCAGGCGCCGGAAGCGCTGAAGGAACATTGGAATTTTTATGTCGGACGGCAGGCTGTGCCTGATCCGGACGGCTATGCCATCCGAATGTACGATATAGACTGCACCATGGCCGATGTGCTCTGCTGGCCGGAGATCCTAGAAGGCCGGCGGGTCGGCTTGACGCTTTACGCCGAAGCCTGGCAGGCACTTCTTGCGGAAAATGAAAATGCGGCGTACAATTTGGCAGCCATCATGATCGATCAGTGTATCGGTGAAGCGTCTGCCATCGTGCATGTAGACTGGCTGGATCTGGTCTCCGAGATGCCGGAGGAAGAAGGACTGCCCTTAAGCGGCCTGCGTGATTTCATCCGTGAGCTGGACGGCGGGGAGGAAGTGGTGGATCCTTGTCAGTACTTCACCACTTATGAGATGGAGCCAGCAGATCTGGAAGGCGATTGGGATCTGCGCGAGGATGTCATCGTGGGCAATACAGCCTGCGCTGAGGTGGTCAACAGGTATTATCAGGGCGATGATGCCATCATGGACGAGCATCAGGCGGACGGCGTGATCTATGGCTTTTTATTCTACGACAACCAGTCTGTGGAGAGCTCAGAGATGGTGGCTTTCCGCGGTGAGATCGAAGACGAGATCGCCGAAAAGGCGCAGGCTTTCGGCGAGATCATCGGCGGTGCCACGGGACTGGCCTATTCTTATATCGACTGCATCTGCTACGATGTGGGGAGCTTTATGGAGGTGGCGGTCGATGTCCTGAACAGCCGCCCAGAGCTTTCTGACCGCGGCTTCCATGTCTTCCGCAGGAATATCGGCGGTCTCAATCTGAATAAAAAGACCGGCGGTTTGATGCCTGACGAGCTCAAGGCTGACCTTGCTGCGCTGATGGACGAGGGCTACATGGGACAGGCAATCGATCTGTTGCAGGATTTCATCCGCGCCAGCGTGGAGGCGGGACGCTTCACGCAGGAGGAAGCAGAGCATGACCTGGAGATCGCGCTGCAATTAGCGTATGCCCACGCCAATTTTGATCAGTATGAACATTATTGGGAAGCGGCGCAGTGGCTGAGCCGGGTGGAAGATCTGGCAGCTGGCAACGGCACGTGGTATTACCGCTATTCAGTGGCGCTGATGTATCTGGGCCGCTTGGATGAGGCGCTGGCTTATGCTGAGCGCGGCGTGGTGGAAGAGCCTGATTATCCATGGTGCTGGCTGCATTTGGCTGGACTGCGCAGCCATTTCGGCGATCAAGCGGGGGCTTTGGCTGCGATCGACGCAGGGCTTGCGCTGGTGCCTGGCGATTATGAATTCCTCCGCCGCCGTCAGGAGATTTTGGACGGCCGCAGCTTGGAGGAGATGGAGAACCACTACATCAGCGAAGAGGACGACCAGATGCTCTTGAGCGGTGAATTGGACGATTATGAGCAGACGGCGGACAAGCTGGCGTCTCTGGCAGGCATCGTCTGCGACGAGGCTGGTCTGGCTGCGGTCAAAGCGGTGCTGGAGCCGGACGGCTGGGAACCAGATGCCCCCTATTGCTGGTGCCAGGTGCATTGGCATGATCAGTCTCTGGAATGTGTGCTGGGTCTCAATGAAGCGGCATTGTCCAAGATGAGCCCAGAGCGTCTGGCTAAGATCAAGGACAGCCTGCCGAGTCTGGACAGCGAGGCCGCCGATTGGCTGGAAGGCGTCAGCTTCGGCCGGCTGCACAAGGAGGATCTGACCCTCAGAGGGGTCAATATCCGCCGTGATTATGCCGTGGCGCTGAGCTATCAGGAGCTGGGCGTGCCGGATGAAACAGTGTATAAGGTCGTCTTCACGCCGGAACTGGAGATCGATAAGCACGATCCCAGCAACTATCTGCCAGAGACCTATACCATGGAAGAATTCGATGTGGTCAGCGAGCATATCAACCAGTATTTCGGCAGCTACGACAGTGTGATGCACGAGATCGTTTCGCCGGATATCCACGTGGATGTGTGCATCATCGAGCCGACCGAGGAGCGCAATTATTATACGCTGGTCACCTTGGGTGCCGGCGCGCACCGCATGACGCTGCCAGAGGATGTGGATGCCCAGCAATGGGGAAGGGCAGAATTTGTGATCTGCCTGCCGCCGGATTGGGATATCCAAAGTGCTGATGAGACGTGGTACTGGCCTATCCGCTGCCTGAAATCCACTGCTCGTCTGGCGGGCAATGAGGATTCCTGGCTGGGACCGTGGCATACAGTCTCCAATGCCGGCGGTCATTATGCAGACAATACCGATCTCACCGGCCTCATCCTGCTTTGGCCGCAGAATGCGCCGGAAGAAGCCAATACCTGCGTGCTGCCCGGCGGCGACGAGGTCAATTTCTACCAGATCTTCCCGCTTTATGAAGAGGAGATCCAGTACAAGCTGGAATACGGCAGCGAAGCCCTGATCGAAAGCATGGCCGAGGTCGATCACGTTCTGAACATCCATCGGCCTAATGCCCAGGCAGGTTTTGTCCGCCCTAATCAGAAGACTTTCCTGCTCAAGCGGGAGGATATCCTGCCCATGCTCACCGATTGGGAGGGGCCGGAAGGGTGCCTGGCGACGGACCGCATCACAGTCGACGGCGCGCCGGTAGGCTATATGTACCGCGAAGAGCCGGATGGTGATTATCCAGACAGCGGCTGGCGCTTCACCGCAGGCGATGAGAGTGACGAATACATGAAGAGCCAGTGACAGATTTTCTGGGGAATATTTTTGAGGGCACAGAGGATGTGCGGACAGTGGATATCGGTCAGGGCGGCCGGGTGCGGATGGGTTATGCAGGAGCTCTTGATGAGGACGGCGAAATCTATTATCAGATCGTGGCGCAGGCCATCTCCGGTCATCAGGTGACGCTCATCACCGTATCCTTTGATCGGCCAGAGGACCGCGGAGCGATCTTCAAACAGCTGAGCCGCATGCGCTCTGCTGCCAACGAAACGATCGAAGAGCGGACCGATGCCTATTCGGCCCCTGAAGGAGAGGACGGGCATGGAGAAGAAACTGCGCAAGAAGTGTGAGAAGCTGCATAAGCAGAACAAATTCGGCGAGATCATCACCTTGTTGGAAGGCCAGCCCCATGACGATTATGACGCGGCCAGCCAATTAGCGCGGGCGTATAACAACAAAGGCCGCTTCCAGGAGGCCGTCAGCCTTTTGGAAGCGGTCAGCAGTCAGGGCGCAGACGATCCGCTGTGGCATTTTCGCTTGGGCTATGCCTATGACCATCTGGGACAGTATGAACAGGCGCTGGCATCTTTTGAAAAGGTGCTGGAGCTTGCTCCGCGGGATTGGGAAGCGCGTCTCTATATCCGCCAGTGCCGGAAAAAGATCAAAAAAAGCAGCGCCCAAGCAGACAAGCCGGCCGAGACAAACGCAGATGACGACGAATAGCAAGCCGCATTTTGGCGGCAAAGGAAGCAGGACTGACGATCAACGGATCGCCAGCCCTGCTTTTTTGTAGCCGATGTTGTTAGAGCCGGTCAATGGTTTTCGATCTGCTCTTTTTCGCGTAAAAATAAAGGGATCATTGCCAGAGCCTGATATTGCTCACAAAGCGAAATTTCGCGGTCGATGGCGGTCAACATTTTTTCTCTGCTGATGTACTCCAAAAATCGCTCGCCTTCCTCTAGGCCTTCGATGATATGATATTCCCAATAATATGTTGAGTCGGTGGTAACGCCGTAGATCATCGTTTCCAGCGGTCCATAGCAGAGATGCTTGATGATGGCCCGCTTGCCGTCTCGATCATAGTGTTCTTCCGGCGCAGCGTGCTCCCAGACACCTACTCTAAAAGCGTTCATAGCCTTATCTCCCTAAGAAGTTTTGTGTCATCCATACTATCATATCCGCTTGCTCCGCTCAAGGGATTTCGGGTGATCTCTGGCCAGTGCCGTTTAAAGCGCTGCGCAAATTTTTCTTGACAATAGGTCTACATGTGTTAGACTAAAAGCAGCAAGTCTAATGGTAGTAGACCAAAAAGGAGCGAGCATTATGGATGAGTACAAATTAGGACAGATGGAGGCCAAATTTGCCGAAATGATCTGGCAGTCAGCGCCAGTTGCTTCGGGAGAATTGGTCAAGCAGTGCGCGCAAGTATTTGGCTGGAAAAAATCCACCACCTACACCATGCTCAAGCGGCTGTGTCAGCGTGGGCTGTTTGAAAACAGCGGCGGCGAAGTACGCGTGCTGATCACGCGGGCTGATCATGAGGCGATGCAGAGCGCACAGTTTGTGGAGGAGACTTTTGACGGATCACTGCCGCGCTTTTTGGCAGCTTTTACCCGGCGCAAGCAGCTGAGCGCTGAGGAGCTCGACGAATTGCAGAAGCTGATCGATGACTATCAGGAGGGGTGAGCATGGAACACATCTTTTTACAGGTGCTCAATATGAGCGTGACAGCCAGCTGGGTGATCGCGGTGGTACTGCTGCTGCGGCTCGTGCTCAAACGAGCGCCCAAGGTCTGGTCCTACGCGCTGTGGGTCGTGGTATTTTTTCGCCTGCTCTGCCCTCTATCGTTAGAGAGTGCGTTCAGTTTGGTGCCCGTACCGGCGCAGACTATTCCGGCGAATTTCGGCTATATGCCCGAGCCAACTATCGAGAGCGGGCTTACGGTGGTCGATCAGGCGGTCAATGCTTCTCTGCCGGCGGCCACGCCTTATGCAAGCGTCAATCCTCTGCAGATCTATCTCTTTATTGCGCAGGGACTTTGGCTGATCGGCATAGCGGTCATGCTCCTGGCGAGCGGCTGGTCGCTCTGGCGTTTGCTGCGGCAGCTGAATAGCGCACAGAAACAATCAGACGGCGTTTATGCCGTGCCGGGGCTGGCTACGCCCTTCGTGCTGGGGATCTGGCGGCCGCGCATCTATCTGCCGGAGGGCTTGGCAGAAGAGGAACGCGCCTATATCCTATTGCATGAAAAGACGCATATCCGGCGTAAAGATCATTGGATCAAGCTGATCGCTTTTGGGGCCCTGTGCCTGCACTGGTTCAATCCTTTGGTCTGGCTGAGTTTTCACCTGCTGGGCAAAGATATGGAAATGAGCTGCGACGAGCGAGTGCTGAAGCAGATGGGGCCGGAGATCAAAAAAGCCTATTCTGCGTCTCTGTTGAGTCTGGCCGCAGGGCGCAGGCTGTGGAGCGGCACGCCGCTGGCGTTTGGCGAAAGTGATGTCAAAAGCCGCATCAAAAACGTCCTGCGCTACCAAAAGCCCGCCTTTTGGCTGGTGCTTTTGGCGGCGGTGGTGCTTATTGCGGCCGTGGTGGGGCTTGCCACCAACCAGCGGCAGGAGGAGCCTGATCTCTCCTTTTTGAATCCAGATAATTTGATCGCCACCTTGGTAGAGCAGCCAGAAGTGCAGGTCAATCCGTATAAATGGGATAGTTATGTGTATCTGAGCGGACAGCAGATCGCAGGATGGATCGACGAGACCCAGTGGCAGCGGCTCAAGACGCCGCCAAAGGACCTGCCGCAGATCACCTACAGTCTGGAACAGCTGCAGGGCGAAAATGTGCGTAGTGAGATCCATCTCTTTGCTGCCGATCCTACGCTGGCAGCAGTCATTTATGGGGATGAGACGGCGTATTACACCGTAAATGACAACGCTTACAGCCAGTTGGAGACGCTCATTTATCAAAAAGGCGGCCCATCCAGTGAGACCCTCCAGCTTCGTGAGCGGATCAACGACCTTTTGGATACGATCGAAAGCAGCCCGTCGGCTTCCTCTGCGCCGGGGGATTATCTCGCGGCTCATCCAGAGGCCGTTGAGGAGCTTTTGGGCTATGGTCAAACGACGCTTTTGTACGGCTTCAGCAGCTTTGAAAATGACGGCTCACTCAGCGATCTGCGCGGTCAGATCTTGGCCGCGCTTTGTAGGGAACTGGCAGGAGAAGCGGAAAACACCGCCTTTGACGCGGCCACAGGGCAGAGCTGGTATGATGAGTTCAAGGCGCAGACGCTGGCGCAGGCGGAGACCACTGACCTGGCGGAGATGGAAAAGCATCAGCCCGCGGCTTATTTGCTGTTAGCCTATCTCTATGAAG
>CABVBB010000016.1 GCA_902496505.1 uncultured Peptococcaceae bacterium | reverse complement strand
AGAACAGCCATGACTCAAAAGCTTTTGATGCTAGGTGTCGACGGTATGGACCCCCGCCTGACCCGCAAATTCGTTGACGAAGGCAAAATGCCCAATGTCAAAAAATATATCGAACGCGGCGCCTGCCGTGAAGACCTGGTCCTTTTAGGCGCACAACCCACCATTACCCCGCCGATGTGGACAACTCTGGCTACTGGCACCTACCCCTGCACTCACGGCATCACCTGCATCAGCCGTCAGTCACCCACCAATCTGGCCGCTTATCGCTATGTACTGGACTCCCGTTTATGTAAAGCTGAACAGCTATGGAACGTCACTGCAGAAGCCGGTAAAAAGACACTGGTCTTCCATTGGCCGGGCAGTTCTTGGCCTCCAACCTCTGATAGCCCTAATCTCTACGTCGTCGACGGCAGCGCTCCAGGCAGCGTCAACATGGGTGTAGCACAACGTGAAGATGAATTTATCTTAGCCGCTAACGAGATCTTTGAGAACCTGATCTTCCAGCCGAAAGTTGCTACCAATGCCAACGAACCTTGCGTTATTACTGACTTAGATATCCATGCCAACGGCAGCGATGCGGATAACAACACCGATGGCATGACCACGCCAGGTGATGTATCCGATCACGTCATCATGATCATGAATGAGACCGAAGGTCAGGCTGGTCTAGTCTTCGAGATGCCTAAAGACATCGTCCAGTCTCCCATCACCGCAGCCAAAGGCTGGACACAAGCACCAGCTGACGGCACCAAAGAATTCATCCTGCTCCTTTCCGGCGGTCTGATCCGCCGCTATTGCCAGATCTTAGCCAACGCTGATGGTGTATACGATCAGATCGCCATCTATCGTTCCAAGAAAGATATGGAGCCCATGCTCACCCTGAAAAATGGCGAGATGAAGACAGATATCGTCGATGAATGCATCAAAGGCGACAATAAATATAACGTCATCCGCTATATGAAAGTCCTGGAGCTACGTCCAGACGGCGGTCAGCTCAAAATGTGGATCTCAGCCGCCATGGATATCGATTATGATGAGACCTTCCATCCCAAATCCCTGTATAAGACCATCATCGATAATATTGGTTATGTGCCGCCTACCGCTCTCTTTGGCAATCATGATCCACAGCTCGTAGCCTGCACCAGAGAATGCTGGGACAAGATCGCTGACTGGCAGGCTGGCGCCATCAACTACTTGATCGATCACGAGCAGATGGAGGTCGTTTTCTCCCATTATCACGCAGTCGATTTGGAAGAGCATCGCTGGATCCGCTTCATGACCGATAAAGGCCATAATGTTTTAAAAGAAGAAGAATATTTCCAATTCATGGAGGCGCTCTATATCCAGACCGACTACTATCTGGGCAAATTCCTGCATCGCTTAGACGAAGGCTGGACAGTCATGATCTTCTCTGACCATGCTCAAGTCTGCCCCACTTATGACCCACCAGCTATCGGCGATGCCACCGGCGTCAATGTGGGTCTGATGCGTGAACTAGGTTTCACCGCCATCAAACAGGATGAAAACGGCAACGACCTGCGCGAATTGGATTGGAGCAAGACACGCGCCATCGCTACTCGCGGCAATCACATCAACATCAACCTCAAAGGCCGCGATGAACATGGCATCGTTGATCCTGCTGACAAATATGAGCTGGAAGAAGAGATCATGACCGCGCTTTATGGCTATAAGCATCCCAAGACAGGCAAACGCGTCATCGCTCTGGCTCTGCGCAACAAAGACGCCGTCCTTTTAGGTATGGGCGGTCCCGAAAGCGGCGATATCATCTACTGGAATGCCGAAGGCTACAACTTTGACCATGGTGATTCCCTTTCCACCACCTGGGGCGAGAAAGACACCTCTGTTTCTCCTATCTTCATTGCGGCCGGCCCCGGCATTAAAGAGGGCTTCTACACTGACCGTATCATTCGCCAAGTCGATGTCGCTCCTACTGCTGCTGTTTTGTTGGGTGTCCGTATGCCTAAACAGTGTGAAGGCGCACCAGCTTATCAAATTTTTGCTGAAGAATTTTAAGTCTCATAGTCATTGTTCCAACCGCCGCTGTTTTAGCGGCGGTATTGGAGCATATGACTTTCAGATCATTGGAATGGAGGAAAACAGATGTCAATAAGCAGAAGCAATCTACTAAAATGGGCTTTAGTCATCATCTTACCCGCATGTTGTTTTTTGATCCCCCTCAGCGACATTTATACCCCTCAGGTGCGCTGGTTCTTTGTCATCACTGTCTGCGGCTTGACCATGGCCGCATTTGAAGTGGTTCGTCTGGGCGTCATCGGCGCTCTCATGCCTGCCTTTTGGTATTTGCTCAACGTCGCTCCCCTACCAGTCATCATGTCGCCTTACACCACTTCCGTCATGTATATGTCCATCGGTGCCTTTGTCTTTGCCGCAGCCGCTGAGCAATCCGGCCTGCTCAAAAGAATATCCTTCTGGATCCTGGCCAAGGTCAACGGCAATTATTGGGCGCTGCTTTACGGCATCTTCTTTACTGGTGCGATCCTCACTTTGTTGACCTTCGGTATGATGAGTCATATCATCATGGCTGCGCTGTGTTTAGGCATGTGCAAAGCCCTAAAGATCCTAGACACCAAATTTTCTGCGGTCATTGCTATGGCCGTTATGCTGGGCACCTGTGCCTCCCACTGCTTCGTTTACAACGCCTCCGCCTATGCGGTCATCGGTTCTTTAGCCGGCGGGCTGATCAATATGCGCGAGCTGGGCATCAATGCGCTCACGGTAACACTGCACAACTGGCCTATGATGATCGTCTGCATGTTTACACTCTGGGTCATCGGCAAATGGTATTACGAAAACCGCACCTTAGAAAGCAAATCCTATTTTGAAACACAGCTCAAAGAGATGGGCCCCATCAAGAAAAACGAAAAAGCAGTCGGCGTCGTTATGGCCTTGATGCTTTTGTTCCTATTCACCCAATCTTGGCACAAGATGGACTGCAACCTGATCTTCATGCTCCTGCCTTGGGCGCTTTTCCTGCCCGGCATCGACAGCGCAGACGCTGATACCATCAAAGCGGTCAACTGGGAAATGCTGCTCTTTTTCGCCGCCTGCATGTCCATCGGCATGATCGCTGGCAACATGGGGCTAGGTCAGGTCATCGTCCAGTTCGTCACCCCGATCCTGGCAGCCAATGGCGGCAGCTTATCGATCATCGTCGGTACGGTCTTTGGCGTCATCTTCGGCCTCAATTTCCTCCTCACACCAACGGCCATCTGGGCTTTGATCACCCAGCCGCTTTTGCAGATCGCTCAAGCTCTGGGCATCAGCGCATTGCCTATGGTCTACGCCCTGGTCCACTGCTCTGAAGCCATCATCTTTCCTTACGAATATGTCCCCTATCTCTTGGTCTTCTCCTTTGGCATGATCAGCATGAAAGACTTCATCAAGATGAGCGTCGTACGCTGTATCATTTATGCTCTAGGCCTGATGCTGTTCTTGATCCCTTACTGGAAACTGATCGGCATCGCTTAATAGTCTTTTCAGTAAACCAACTTCGCTCAAAAAAAATGCCGCGCTTGTAGATCACGCTCTACTCGTGCGGCATTTTTCGATATTTTTGATTGGCTGCTCATCTTCATATATTCCATTGGATCTCCGGTGCAAAATACTGCTCGATCAAACCATACAGCGGCTTTTTCTCGAAACTGTCTGAGGCCAGATAACCCATTCGGATCTGCTTTTTAGATCGTGTACTGACAGGAATAGGCAGCGCATCTTTATTATAAAAATCATCAGCCAGATACAAACCATATTTGCCGAATTTTATATCCAAGCAGGACGCCAGGTTTTGATGAACAAGCTGAGACAGCATATGGGGATTTTCGTAAAAAACAGCCTGCTTAAGCAGCTGCGGGTATTCATCAAAAAATTGCTGATAAAAATCCGGATCTGTTCCCGCTAAAAAAACCAACGGATATTTGCCTAAGCTCTCCAGTTCCAGCTGTTCCTGCTTGACAATAGGCGATTTGCTATTGACCCATAAATACCAGCTGCAATCCAGCAGCTGATGAAAATGTACATTTCGCGAAAGCTTTGGCAGCCGAAACGAATCATCACATAAAACATCTACAAAGCCCAAATCGATCGCACCATTGGCCACAGCCTTGATGATATTCGCGTAGCTATCCACCAGCGGGGGAGAGGACAGCAGCTTGACCTTAGGATATTTGGTCAAAAAATGAATGCCCATTTGAGGCAGCAGCGCTTTATTGAAAAGCTCCATTGTCTTAAGCGTCAATGAGCCCTTAAGCGCCGACGGCGCCTCGCTGCGCAGTTCTTGTACCAATGTCTGCCACTCAGTCAACGTATCTTTGGCATGCTGATAGACTTTTTCTCCGGCTGGCGTCATAGAAATACCGCGGTTTGTCCGGATCAAAAGTTGGACACCGATCTCTTGCTCAAAATTTTGTATCGCTGTATGCAGACTTTGATAGGTGAGGTGCAGTCTACTGCAGGCGGAATTCATCGATCCTTTGTCGCAGACCATTATGTAATAATAAAGTTGCTCAAAACGCACAATTTACCCCTCCTTTGATGGACGCATTCCTTCTCCTAGGCATTATACGACCGATTATCACTTAGTATACTCGCCGCACTGAAGCCCTGTCAAGCTTACCCTGCACCTGCATGGATCAGCACTTGCCAAAATCTGCCCCATGCGCTATGATAAGAGAGTTGTCAGGTAAAACCTTTTTCTTGTGCGCATAAAGGAGGCATCATGATGGTCACCATGTCTTTCCCCACACTGGATCTCAAAGCTACCGGCGCCAATATCGCCGCTCTGCGCAAGGCCAAGGGCTATTCGGTCCGCGACCTGCAGGAATTCTTCGGCTTTGAGCAGCCGCAGGCCATTTACAAATGGCAATGGGGCCAATCGCTCCCCTCAGTGGATAATCTCTACGCCTTGAGTCTGCTTTTTGAAACACCTATTAACGATATCTTAGTCAGCACTGACCAAAGTGCTGATTTTTTTATGCCCCTTCTGCCTGCGCCTGTGCTTCAAACTGTCGGTTTAATGACACCCACCTATTATTTTGCTACACTACATCCATACTCAATTTGCTAACGTTCCATCAAGGAGGTCCTCACGATGAATCTCAAAGAAGCCTTTCGCTACCAAAATAAACTCAATGCCCTGCTCCAGACCGCCCAAAATTATTTGAGCGATCCCTCTTATACCACCCAAGTCAAGGAGATCCATCTGCGCAGCAAGGTCGATCCGTTAGCCAGTGATGATATCCAGTACAAAGCCGCTCCCCAGGAGCAGTATCTCCCGCCGGCCAAGACGATGATCCCCTTCATGCTGTCCCTTTTGGACATCAAGGCTCAGCTGACCTGCGCTATCCACGCGGCCAAAAAACAGCAGGCCTTCGATCTGGACGGCGCTTCAGCGCTCAATGTCCAGCGTCAGGAAGCTGCCCGCACGCTGCGTTATTTGGCAGGACTGCGTTCCAGCGAGGAAGTGATCCCTTCCGGCGGCACCGGCTACCGCTTCAATCAAGAGGGCAACCAGGTCGCTTATTGCTGCGATCTCAAGCGCGTCACCACGATCAATTACGACCGCACAGCTGTGCGCAAGGCCGCAGCGCAGCTTGCACAGGAAGCTGACGAGACCTCCGCTGCCATCGACCGCTGCCTGATCGATACCATCGTCGCCTTTGAACCACCCTTCGATGTCAATGCCACCTTTGCTGAGCTCTTAGAGGATTATGCCGCTATGAATGCCTGATCCCTGCTTCCGGCGGAGGAGGGGGCAGAAGCAGACCGCTGGCGGAGACGGCCGGTTCAGATGCAGATGAACTATAAGGCTGCATATTTTTTATAAAACCGACGCGCATAGGACGCTGATACTGGATCGCCCGGCAATAGGCGTTTCCCCCATCACTCGACTTCCTTGCCGCTCTTTTGCTCTGACCATCACACAAGCTCTCACACGCGCACTCTGCATTTCGCCCCGCGAATAGATCACTTTTTCCCAAGCTCCGGCGGCTTTTTGCTTCACCGCCGCTGGTAATATGGGCTGACTTCCCCACAGGAACTGCTTTTGCCCCCTCCTCCGCCAGACACGCCAAAAAGGCACTGCGATCAGAATCTGATCTCAGTGCCTTTTTGCTGCATCGATCTAATTTTTCTTCTTCAGCGTTTCTGCCTGATCGATCAAACGGCTGACCCAATCTTTGGCGCGCTGCTGATCTGCTGGAAAGCCTTCCTCATGCTGACGGCGCTTGTGCTCAGCATCAAACATGCTGCTGATGTATTTGCTGTAATCAGCAAATTGCAGCGTGTCTCCTACCGTGAGCACCTGTGTAGGACCCACCAGCCGCTCCATATTGCCGGAAAGCTGCTGATAGAGACCATCATAAAGCGCCGGCTTATCCACATTCATCGTGAAGACCAGGCCGCAGACCGTATCGCGGGGATAGTTGACGGTCCGTTCCTTGTCATAGTTGAGGCTGGGAAACCACAGCCGCTCTAAGAGTGCGCGCATCTGGGCACTGACATCCCCAAAATAGATCGGCGTTCCCAAAAGGATCACGTCCGCTGCTAATAATTTCTTTAAGACCGGCTCCAGATCATCATGCAGGGCACAATGGGCTAAACGTTTTTTGGCCCTTTTGCAGGCAAAACAGCTGCGGCAGCCGGTAAAACGCAGATCATAAAGATGCATGAGCTCCACCTGCGCGCCCTGCACCTGTGCTTCTTCCAGAGCTGTTTCCAAAATTTTAGCGGTATTCCAATCTCTTCGCGGACTTCCATTCACTGCAACGACTTTCATCGTCATAACCTCCCATACGCGTTTTGGCTTTTCTACTAGCATAAGCCATTTTGTCCGCTCTGGCAAGCTTTATTGTGACCTAAAGAGTACACAAGCTGTCTCGATCAGCCAAAATACCCCTGGTCACAAAGCAGCTGGAAGCAGGCGTTGACCTCCGCATCGGTAAAAAGTTCGCCGTAGCGTCCCTTGATGACCAGCGCTTCCATAGACAGATCCAAACGCTTGGCATCTGCCAAGACCGCAAATCCGTCAGAGGGCTGGCCGCGGCGCAGAAGCTCCTTCACTGCCTTCAGCGCACCGAAACGCTGGATATTCTGCAAAAAACGCGTCGGCCGATAAGCCGGGCACACCTCCTGGGCTTTCTCACACTGCTTGATCAATTCATTGGCAAACTGGCTTTCTAATGTAGGCATGTTGCGCTCCTTCCCCATATCTCTTGTTTTTAATGGCGATTATGTTATTATTATACCATAAGGAGGGACTTCTCATGAAAAAACGTTTTTATGGCTTTTTGATCCTCATATTCCTTTTGACCGCGCCTGCCGCCGCCTGGGCGGCCAGTCCTAATGTCTCGGTGACGCTGCCGGATTTTCCTGTGCATTTTAACGGCACAGCTGTGGACAATACGCATCGCGCCTATCCGCTTTTGGTCTATGACGGCATCACCTATTTTCCCATGACTTATCACGACTGCCGTTACTTAGGCGTGGAGACCGACTGGTCCGAAGAAAGCGGGCTTGTGATCCAGCAATCAGGCGTCTCTGCCGCTTACCATGATTATGCCCAAAACGCGCGCAATGGCCGCCGTTATCAAGCGACACTACCTGATTTTGCCGTCACCGTCGCCGGCCAACGCATCGATAATGGCAGCGAACGCTATCCACTTTTGACCTTTCGCGGCGTGACGTATTTTCCGCTGACCTGGCATTACGCAGTGGATATTTTCGGCTGGGATTATACGTATGATGACCAAAACGGCCTGTCCATCACGTCCAGCAATCCTCACCCGCAGCCCTTAGCGCTCAAAGACCCCTTTGACCAGGAATGGCCCTATGCCTCTCTGGCCCTGGCGGATGATACCTGCTATTACCGCGGCTCAGACGGCATCCTCTGGCGTCACGACTTAGCCAGCGGTGCAGAAAAAGCCGTATTTGAATTTCCAGAAGGCGTCATGGCTGGCCATGCTTTAGGCGGCATAAACAAGACCGCCCAAGGACTAGAGATCACCTACCATATCGGCGGCGCCGTGATGGGCACTAGTTACCATCTGCGGCTCAATGCGGACGACAGCACCACCCAGCTCAATCACTACGCTTACAGCGCTGATCTTGATACCGCTGACGGCATCAAGATCACCATGTTCCAAGGCCCCGCCATCTTCAACAACACCGTAGAGGTCTGCTTCCCCGGCGAAGACTGGCGCAGCCTGGATCTGCCCACCGGCTGCTATGGCTTATTCACCATTTCTAACGGCTATTATCCCAGCAACAGCTTCCATATCGACGGCCACGATCTGTATCTACTGGCTTCTCTTGACGGGCAGCCCAACCGCATCTGCCGCATCGATCTGGATACCAGCGAGCTCACTGTCCTCAGCGACCGCGAAGCACGGCAGTTCGTCGTCGCCAACCAGATGATCTATTTCTCCAACGGCAACGACGTCTATCAGCTGCCTATCAAGGGCGGCACCTCTGTCAAGGTGCTCACCGGCATCGCACCCGCCGCCGACACGATACTCACTCCTTACGAGGGCACTCAGCTGGCTTTAGTAGGCGAGCAGCTTTATATAGCCTTGGCCGATACGGCTGAGGGAGAGTCGATAAGCTGCCATCTCTACCGCTTGGGCAGTACTCAGCCCATCAATAGCGACAGCGCTGTCTATTCCTTAATGGCGCAGGAAAACTATCTCGTCTGCCGCTTCCAAGACAGCGCCGATACTGCTTACCGCGCCATGGTGCTGGATGAAGCAGGCCGCATCGTTTACAAGACCAGTGACGCGATCACCAGCCCCTCTATCGATCAGGGCCGCCTAGCCTACCTCCTCTGCGAGAACAACCACGGTTATCTCGTCGACCTCGGTCAATAACGACCCGCACGCTAAAAAGCCTGCCTGAGCAAAATTGCTCGGGCAGGCTTTTTTATGATTTGTTCCATTGATTCTCAGCGGCGCTTGGGCATAGTGTGAATGGAACAGCCGTTGACGACTTCCTCTACCGCTTCACCGATGCCTTCGCCAAAGGTGGGATGGGCGCGGATCGACGCTGCCAGCTGAGCAGCGGTAAGACCGTTGGCAATCGCAGTGGTGAATTCGCCGATCATATCGGTAGCGCGGGCGCACATCAGCTGCGCGCCTAAGAGCGCCAGGCTGTCCTTGTCGAAGACCAGCTTGATGAAGCCGCGCTTTTCCAGCTCAATGATGGACTTGCCGTTGCCGGTCATGACGTATTTGCCCGTCACCACTTCCCGGCCAGCAGCTTTGGCCTCATCGGCTGTCAGGCCGACACAGGCGATCTCAGGATCGGTGTACACACAGCTGGGCACCAGCGACAGATCCAGCGGACAAGTGTGGCCGTTCATATGCTCCGCGGCGTACACCCCTTGGGCCGAAGCCATATGCGCCAGCTGAATGCCGGGGATGCAGTCGCCGATAGCATAGATGCTGGGGCAGGCCGTCTGATAATGCTCGTTGACCAAGAATTTGCCCCGCTCCATCGGCAGGCTGAAACCATCGGCCAATAATCCGCTGGTATTGGCACTGCGGCCCACGGCGATGAGCACGGCATCAGCCTCAACAGTCTGCGGCTGTTCCTTCTGCACGAACTGCACGGTAAGGCCCGCATCCGCCTGAGTGATGGCCTCTACCCGAGCGGCCGTATGAATAGCCACGCCGTCTTTTTTGAGCAGCATGGAGAGATTTTGGCTGATCTCCTTGTCCATGTTGGCCAGCACTCGATCCAGCGCCTCGATCACCGTCACCTGGCAGCCTAATGAAGCAAACACCGTGGCAAATTCCACGCCGATGACACCGCCGCCGATGATCACCAGCCGTTTGTACAGTGTATCCGCCGCCAGCAGTGCGTCGCTGTCCAATACGCCAGGCAGATCGCTGCCGGGAATAGGCGGCTTGGCCGGTACAGAACCAGCCGCAATGAGGATATGCTCCCCTTCCAGCACCTCTCCGCCGCTGACTTGGACCTGATGCTCACCGCAAAGGACTGCCCGGCCATTCACCAAGGTGATCTTGTTGCCCTTAAAAAGCTGCTCGATACCGCCGCGCAGCTGAGCGCTGGCCGCCTCTTTGCGCGCGATGAGGGCAGGCATATCCACCGACACCTCGCCCGCTGTGAGACCCACTTCAGCAAAATGACGGCATTCCTGCAAAAGTTTGGCCGTGTGCAAAAGCGTCTTTGTCGGGATACAGCCGCGGTTCAGGCAGGTACCGCCGACCTCGCGCTCCTCCACCACGGCGACTTTCATCCCCAGCTGTGCCGCCCGAATGGCTGCTACATAACCGCCGGGGCCTGCACCGATCACTATCAGATCATAATTCATATCCATCGCTCCTCTTTTTCTAAAAAAGGACTGGCTTCAACTAAGCAGCCAGTCCCTTGGTATCCACTAAATATTCTCCGTCACATAGCGCGCCAGTTCGGTCACAGCCGCTGCGTCAGAGAGCGCCGTGAGCGCCTGAGCAATGGCCGCTCCGTCATAGCGCACGCCCGTGAGCACCGCACTCATCGCGGCAAAAAGCTCTGCATCCAGCGCATCGGAATAGACCTGCGCCTGCACGATCTGCCCTTTGTCCACGTGCAGCAGTATTTCCACACCGCCCCAGGCAAAACGCTGCTTGAGACTGTGGGTAAAGGGGATCTTGGCCCCATAGTTCCATTGCCAAGAGGCGTAATGCGCTTCTAATTCTGCCAGCCGCGTCTGATCCAAAAGCTCCTGCTCATAGGGCTCCGGCGCTGCGCCGTAGACCTCGCCAAAGGCTTTTAGCAAAGCCCCTTTGAGCTCAGGCAGCGTCAGTTCCGGCAGGAGGTCTTTCAGATTGACCACCCGCGAACGCACCGAGGCCACGCCTTTTGACGCCAGCTTCTGCGGATCGACTTGCAGATAGCGGGACAGCGCGTCCATATCCACATCCACCAACAGGGTACCGTGGTGATACGAATGGCCGCGGGAATCATAAAAAGCATTGCCGGAAAATTTCCGTCCCTCGATGGTCACATCGTTGCGGCCAGATCTTTCTGCGGCCAAGCCCAGATGGCGCATGGCCTGCAAAATGACCTCCAGCTGCCGGCTGACGTCGAAGTCCTTCGTCGGCAGCAAAAAGGTGAAATTGAGATTGCCTAAGTCATGGAATACCGCGCCGCCGCCGGACAGACGGCGGGCCAAATACCCGCCGTCTGCGGCCAATTCTGTCGTCCGGCATTCCCGCCAGGCATTTTGATTGCGGCCGATGACCACTGTCCGCTGATTCTGCCACAGGTACAAAATGCACGTCTCCTCGGCCACCGATTCCAGCAGATGATTCTCCAACGCCAGATTGGCGTAGGGTACGACCTGTTTGCTCTCGATAAAACGGGTCTTGGTGATCATAAGCTCACCTTAAAATTGGTAACGCAGCTTGGGATTGCGCGCCGCGCCCACTTCATCCAAGCGGCGTACCTGTGTGGTCACCGGTGCCTGATGCAGACGCTCCGCATCTGTATGGGCCAACTGCGCCAGCTCGATAAAGACCTCGATCGCCCGATCCATGGTTTCTTTGGATTCGGTCTCGGTGGGCTCGATCATCAGCGCTTCGTGTACGATCAGAGGGAAATACATTGTCGGCGGATGGATGCCGTTGTCCAAAAGTCCCTTCGCAATATCCAATGCCGATACGCCGGTCTCCTTCTTGAGTTTTCCCAAGTCCATGACGAATTCGTGCATGCAGCGTTCATCATAGGCCATATCATAGTAGGGTTTGAGCCG
This sequence comes from uncultured Peptococcaceae bacterium, assembly GCA_902496505.1. GTDB lineage: Bacteria > Bacillota > Peptococcia > Peptococcales > Peptococcaceae > CABVBB01. The sequence goes on along the minus strand of CABVBB010000016.1, from coordinate 1,901 downwards.
GGTCATCATATAATTGGCATTGAGCACGGCATTGAGAGATGCCTCCGCGATGCCCTCCCGTCCTAAGGTCAGGATGTAGGTCAGCGCCCGCACTACGACCAAGAAATTACCATAGAAGCCTTTCACGCGGCCGATGCTCAGCTCGCTCGCAGGGGCAAAGGTCCAGCCGCCGTCGGCTGCCAGCTGATAAGGTTCCGGCAGATAGGGCGCCAGGAAATCTTTGCACCCTACAGGGCCGCTGCCTGGACCGCCGCCGCCATGCGGGGTGGAAAAGGTCTTATGCAGATTGAGATGCACCACGTCAAAGCCCATATCGCCAGGACGGGCCGTGCCCATGATGGCATTGAGGTTGGCGCCGTCATAATAGACTAAGCCGCCCGCCTGGTGGATGATCTCAGTGATGGCCTGGATATTTTTATCGAAAAGTCCGACCGTGTTGGGGTTGGTCAGCATGAGCCCAGCGGTATCGTCGCCCACAGCTTCCCGCAGTTTCTCCAGATCGACGCCGCCGTCTGCATTAGACGGGACATTGACCACGTCAAAACCAGCCATCGCTGCGCTGGCAGGATTGGTGCCGTGCGCCGAATCAGGCACGATGATCTTGGTCCGTTTGGTATCATTATGATGCGCATGATAGGCTTTGATCAGCAATAATCCGGTGAATTCACCGTGGGCACCGGCGGCAGGCTGGAAAGTCATATGATCCATGCCGGTGATCTCGCACAAATATTTCTCCGCCGTCTGCAAAACTTCCAGGCAGCCCTGCACCGTATGCACTGGCTGCAAGGGATGGATGGCCGTAAAGCCTGGCAGAGCGGCCATTTCTTCATTCAGCTTGGGATTGTACTTCATAGTACAGGAGCCCAAGGGATAAAATCCGCAGTTGACGCCGAAGGTATTGTGCGCCAGCTCGGTATAATGACGGCTCAGATCGACCTCTGCTACTTCCGGCAGATGCAGCGCTTCTTCTCTGCGCAGCTCCTGCGGCAGCTCGACAACGGGCACATCACAGGGCGGCAGCACTGCACAGCCGCGGCCTGCACGGCTTCTTTCAAATATGAGTTCCATTATGCGCGCACCTCCTTCAAAATAGCGACCAGTTCATCGATCTCAGCTTTGGTATTGTCCTCAGTGGCACACCAGAGGATCTCATGGTCATTTAAGGGCAGTCCGCCCAATATCCCACGCTCCTCCAAGGCTTTTAAAGCCGACTCCGCCGGTACAGGCGTGGTGGTCACGAATTCATGGAAGAATTCGCCCTCATACACCCGCTGATAGCCGATCACGGAGAGCTGTTCTGCCAGATAATGTGCTTTGGACATGCTCTGCACAGCCGCCTGACGCAGGCCCTCCGGCCCCATGACGGTCATATAGACCGATGCTGTCAGCGCGCACAAGGCTTCGTTGGAGCAGACATTGCTGGAGGCTTTCTCCCGACGGATATGCTGCTCTCTGGCTTGCAGCGTGAGTACAAAAGCCCGCTTGCCGTCCACATCAGTAGTCTCACCGACGATACGGCCTGGCAGTTTGCGGGTCATAGCGCTGGTGGAGGCCATGAAACCCAGGTAAGGACCGCCAAATCCTAAGGGCAGACCCAGGGGCTGACCTTCACCGACGACGATATCTGCGCCGCAGGCAGCCGGCGATTTGAGCACGGCTAATGCGATAGGATTACAGCCCATGATGAATTTGGCGCCTTTTTCGTGCGCCAACTGACCAAAAGCTTCTGCATCTTCGATCAAGCCGTAATAATTGGGCTGCTGCAGATAAACGCAAGCCGTATCAGCCGTCAAAAGTTCTGCTAAAGCTGCTTGATCGGTTTGACCGTCCTTGGCGGGGATGAGCTCGACAGGTGCACCAGCCGCCTGACAAAACGTCTTGACTGTCTCGATGACATCGGG
>CABVBB010000015.1 GCA_902496505.1 uncultured Peptococcaceae bacterium | reverse complement strand
CCGGCCCTCGTCGGTGAGCACCATGCCCTTGCTCGTCCGCACGAACAGCGCCGCGCCCAGCTCTTCCTCGGCCTGCCGCAGCACCCGGCTGACATTTTGATAAGAGGTATTGAGATTTTCCGAAGCTCTGCGCGTCGAACCATACTCCTCGACGGCTACCAGATATCTAAGCGTTTCTAACTGCATCTCGGCTGCTCCTTTCCACATCTTGGTACTTTTAAGTATAGCGATTTTTTTGGTATTCGTCAAAGGATTCTTGCTATCGTCTTTTATCCACGATTTACCATTTGATTTTTTTATCGTTATTTATAGGATTCTTCCCCCAAGTCATTGACAAATCCTGCCAAAGTTGAGAAAATAGCATTAGAAAATGAATTCGGAACCAGTAACATTTTAATAAGCCATTTGCACAACAGAATACCAGCTGTGATTTTCTCCAAATGATCGAGGATCTATCACCCTCCACCCAAAAGGGCGCAGACCATTATCCAGGCGAGCGCTCTTTTCTGTGCACATGCGACGAATGAGCCCCTTTATAAGGAAAGCACAGCCAAAATGATGGACCGAGGGATGCTATGATGTACAAAAAACATGAAGAGGCTTTACGCCAAGCAGAAGGTGTCCTGAACAACGGACACAGCGGACAGGATCTGGACCAGGGAGATATGCAGGATCTGCTCTCCCACTTAAGCGGCTATTATGATGATCTGAATGGGCAGAATCAAGCGCTGCGCCGCGTGATCCAGGAAAATGTCATTTTGCGTTCCCGTTACCAGCGGCTGTATGAGGAAGCGCCCGCAGGCTATGTGATCTTTCAGGCGGACGGCCTGATCGTGGAGGCCAACAAGACCTTCTGCCAAATGGTCGATCTGACGCCCGATATCGTCCATACGCACAACATCGTGGATTTCTTCCCGCCCGCTCAGCAGACGCTGCTGCGCCAGACGTATGAAGATATCCTGCAAAACGACACGCGATCTTCCTTGGAGCTCTCACCTCTGCCGGAATACGGCCCCAGCGACGTGCTGGTGCTCATCGATCGTTTTCGGCAGCTGGTCTGGAACGGCCACTCCCTCACCGATAACGGCCATTATCTGCTGCGCTGCGTCATCAATGACATCAGCGACATCAAGCGCAAGCAGCGGGAGATCTGGCAAAAAAGCATTCATGACCCGCTGACTGGCGTCTACAACCGGCTTTTCTATGCCGATCAGCTGCCTCATCTGGACCAAGCGCAGGCTCTGCCGTTATCCATCGTCATGCTGGACATCGATCGGCTCAAGACCATCAATGATACGCTGGGACACGGTTTTGGCGATGAAGCCATCATCCTCACGGCCCAGACCCTGCAAAAAAACGCCCGAGCCACGGATTTTGTCTGCCGTGTCGGCGGTGACGAACTAGTGGTGCTCATGCCCAACACCGACTTGGCCAGCGCCCGCGCTTATGCGGAGACCTGCCGCACAGAGCTCGGACAGCACGCCCTCTCCGGCATGAACCTGGGCTTTTCTTGGGGGGCAGCCACGCGCCTGCGGCTGGAAGATGTGCTGAGCACCGTCATTGCCACTGCTGAAGACATGATGTACACCTGCAAACAAGAGCATGCTGCCGCTTTTCAGCACAGCGCCATCCAATCCATCATGCAGTCGCTTTTTGAGCGCAATCCCCAGCTGCACCGCCACTGCGTCCGCGTCGCCCGAATGGCCAAAGAATTCGGCCGCTGGCTGGGCTCTGATCCCGGCGAATGCACTTTTCTCTGGCGGCTCGGTCTCCTGCACGACATCGGCATGGCCTCCATCTCCGATGAGATCTTGAATAAAGACAGCGTACTCACAGAGCGGGAACGGCAGGAATTGCAGCGCCACCCGGAGATCGGCGCCCGCATCCTGCGGCAAAATCTCCGCTCTGCGGAATTTGCTCAGATCGTGCTCTATCATCACGAAGATTGGCAGGGCGGCGGTTATCCCGCTGGCTGCCGCAGCGAAAGTCTGCCGTTTGAATCCCGCCTGCTGCGCGTCCTGGACACCTATGACCGCATCCGCTACTGCTTGTCCGGCGGCCCGCTCCAAGAACCAGCGGCCGCCATGGAAAAACTGCAGGAGCTCGCCGGTCATTCCTTAGACCCGGCGCTCACCAAACAGTTCATCACCTTTTTGAAACAGCGCGAAGCCATGGACAGCACCGGCATGATCGGCGCCCAAGCCTCCAGCTGCACGCTCTATCAAGATCCTCTGCTGGGCTTTGAAGAACTGCTGGATTATTGAGAGGAAAAATACTTACGCCAAAATGTTTCACGTGAAACAAACGTTTGTTTCACGTGAAACATTTTTTTGCCGCCGTCTGTTAAAAGCAGGCGGCTTTTTTTGTGCGCTGCTGCCAAAAAATCGTGCAGGCGCTCATTGTCCGCATAAGGCGGACATTTTCCACGCGCCGTTAAAATCGCCAGCAAGCTGGCCGCAAAGCGTCTTCTGCGCAATTTTTCATCAGCTGTCAGCTGTTTTTTGACCGCAGTGGTGTCCATTTCACATGTTTTTTTCAGAAAGACACATATCCACCCTTGAAATACAAAGCCAAAGGTGCTATGATATAGCCACATCATTTTTTCGTGGATACACTATACAATGATGACCAAAATTTTTGAGGAGGCTTTTCCCATGTACAAACAACTCTTTATTCCCGGTCCGGTCAATGTGACTGATGACGTCTTAGCCAAAATGGCGACTCCTATGATCGGACATCGTACCAAAGAAATTTCCGCACTGCAAAGAGGTATTTCTGATAAACTGCGTCAAGTTTTTTATACGCAAAATGAAATCCTGCTGTCTACCTCCTCAGGCAGCGGGCTGATGGAAGGCGCTATCCGATCTTGTACGGCCAAACGGGCGCTGGTCTTTTCCATCGGTTCTTTTGGTGATCGCTGGTATAAAATGGCTGTGACCAATGGGGTCCCAGCTGATAAGGTATCCGTACCTTGGGGGCAGGCTGTGACGCCGGAATTGGTGGAACAGGAATTAGCCAAAGGCGATTATGACCTCGTTGCCATCACCCACACGGAGACCTCCACAGGCGTGGCCAATCCTTTGTATGATATCGCGCCTGTTTTAGCGAAGCATCCGGACATCGTCTGGTGCGTGGATGCTGTCTCTTCTGCCTGCGGCATGAAGATCGAGGTGGATAAATTGGGCATCGACGTCTTGATCACCTCCACCCAGAAGGCGCTGGGGCTGCCTCCCGGCATGGCCATCTGCACCATTTCCGAAAAAGCGTACAAACGCACTTTTGACGTGGAGCACCGCGGGCTGTATTTCGACTTGCAGGAAATCTACAATTATTTGAAAAAGAAGGATTATCAATATCCCTCCACACCGAACGAATCGCTGATGTTCGCCATGGATTATCAGCTGGATAAAATTTTGGCTGAAGGGTTGGATAATCGTTTCGCCCGCCATCAAGCCATGGCCGCCCGCTGCCGTCAGTGGGCAAAGCAGTATTTCGCCCTCTTCCCGGACGAACGGTATCTGGCCGACACCTTGACCGTAGTCGACAACACCCGCCAGATCAGCGTGGCCGATCTCAACAACCAGCTGGCGCTGCGCGGCAAGACGCTCTCCAACGGCTACGGCGACCTCAAGGAGAAGACTTTCCGCATCGCCCACATGGCCGATACCACGATGGAAGAACTGGAAGCGCTGCTCAAGGATATCGAGGAGATCTTAGACTTGAAGTAAAAAAACAGACCTTTTGCTCCCCTCGCCTGCGGATAGGCGCGGCGAGGGGGAAATTTTTCGGCTTGTTCTCTAGCAACGATCACAATCTTTATGCGCTTTGTTGCGCGAATATAAATATAAAATGGATAATTGGAGGAAATACAAATGAGAATTTTGGCAACGGATGGTATCGCAGCGAATGGTAAAGCGGGTTTGGAGGATCTGGGGTATGAAGTGATCACCGAATTTTATGAGCCGGAGGTTTTGGCGGAGAAGGTCAAGGAAGCGGATTGCTTGATCGTGCGGTCGGCGACGAAGGTACGGCAGCCGATCATCGATGCCGCTTTGGAAACAGGCCGGCTGAAATTGATCATTCGGGCTGGCGTGGGCATCGACAATATCGACAAAGATTATGCTGAGGCGCATGGCATCGCTGTACGCAACACTCCGCGCGCCTCGTCCAATGCTATGAGCGAGCTGGCTTTGGCCCATTTATTCGCTGTCTCCCGCTTCATCGGCACGGCTAATGTGGAGATGCGTCAGGGCAAGTGGAACAAAAAAGCCTACACGGGCAAGGAACTCTGCGGCAGCCAGCTGGGGCTGGTAGGTTTTGGCCGGACAGCGCGTTTCTTGGCGGAGAAATGTGCGGCTTTGGGCATGAACGTAGCTTACTATGACATCGTCGGCGAAGATCCCAATGTCCCCTATCAGTACCTGCCTTTTGATGAATTGATCGCCACAGCGGATTTCATCTCCATGCACATCCCCGCTACCGCAGATGGCAAGCCGGTCATCGGCGCAGCGGAATTGGCCGCTATGAAGCCTGGCGTCCGCATCGTCAACTGCGCCCGCGGCAATTTGGTGGAAGAAAAAGCCCTTTTAGAAGCGCTGAACAGCGGTCATGTAGCTGCCTGCGCGCTGGATGTTTTCCAAAACGAGCCGACCCCTGATCCAGAATTGCTCGCTCATCCGCACATCTCGGTCACACCGCATATCGGTGCGCAGACCGTGGAAGCTCAGACCCGCATCGGTTTGGAATTGGTGGATGTGGTCAGAGATTTCTTCAACTGAGTGCTTGACAGGCTAAGGCCAGCGGACGGATAATAGGAACGCTATCCATTAATTTTGATAAAGGAGTTTCCACATCATGTTATCGACTCTGCAAATGATCCTCATCGTCTGTCCCCTGGTCTTCTTTGCGTCTTTTATAGACGCCATCGCCGGCGGCGGCGGGCTGATCGCCCTGCCCGCCTATCTGCTGACCGGTATGCCCGCCCATATGGCCTATGGCTCCAACAAATTTTCCGGCTGTCTGGGTACGTGTTTTTCAGCGGCGCGCTTTTTGAAAAGCGGCCATCTGCATTTGAAGATCGCCTTGTTTTCCGCAGCCTTTGCGCTCCTGGGCTCGGCCTGCGGCGCGCGGCTGGCGCTTTTTCTGACTGATCATGCGCTGCGCATCTCTATGCTCATCTTGCTCCCCATCACCGCGGTCATCGTCCTTTTCAACAAAAATGGGCTCAATGACGACAGCACCTTTGAGCAGCTGGCTACGGGCCGTACATTGGCTTTAGCAGGCGCTATCGGCTTTTTTATCGGCATGTACGACGGCTTTTTCGGTCCAGGTACCGGCACATTTATGATCCTGGCCTACTCCCTTTTTATGGGCTTTGACTTCAAGACCGCCTGCGGCAATACCAAGATCGTCAACCTCGCCAGCAATCTGGCTGCGCTCACGGTCTTCATCACCGCCGGACAAGTCCTCTACGCCGTCGCTATTCCCGCTGCCCTCTGCTCCATCTGCGGCAACTGGATCGGCTCAGGGCTCGCCATCCAAAAAGGCGCGAAATTTATCAAACCCGTGCTCATCGGCGTGCTGGTGATGCTGTTTGTCAAGATCATCTACGATACGTTTTTTTGAGAGAAGGGCAGGAATGCCCTTTTTTATCCTTGTTTATTATTTTTTAAAGCAAATAAAACTTAGAACCACGCTCAGGGCGACGAGAAATGTTGCAGGGCTCCCCTAAAGGGGCGGCTCCAGAAAACCGTCGCACGAGGCGCTAAAGTCAGAGCGGCCTGCGCCCCACGTCTTTCTGGTGGGGCGGGTCGTGAGGATTTTAGAAGGCTGGGGCAACGACGACGTGCGACGCTTTTTTGGAGCCGAGCGCATTTCTCGTTGTCCTGAGCACTCACAACTTTGGAGGTGTTGGTTATGGTCAAAGTCTCCCCTTTTCGCGCTCTCCGTCCTGCTGCTTCGTTGGCTGAGCGGGTGGCGAGTCTGCCTTATGATGTGATGAACCGCTCGGAAGCAGCGGTGATGGCAGAGGGCAATCCCTATTCTTTTTTGCATATCAGTCGGGCAGAGATCGATCTGCCTTTAGAAATCGATGATCATGCGCCGGAAGTGTACCAAAAATCCCGGGCCAATCTGGAGCGTTTTGAGCAGGAGGGGATCTTGGTCAAGGAGGCGGCGCCGTCTTATTATATTTACCGTTTGATCATGGATGGTCAGGCCCAGACGGGCCTGGTCGGCTGCACGGCGGTGGATGATTATCTGGAGGGCCGCATCAAAAAGCACGAGTTCACCCGGCCGGTGAAGGAGCAGGATCGCATCGATCATTTCGCGGCCTGCGGCTGTCATACAGAAGCGGTGCTGCTGACGTACCGTTCGGATGATTTCATTGACCAGGCGCTCCTGGACTGGGCGGATGGTCATCCGGCAGAATATGATTTCACCACCGACGATGGCATCACCCATCAATTTTGGGTGCTGAATGATGCCGCACTGACCGCAGAGATCCAGAAGCGTTTTGCGGAAAATGTGCCGGCGCTCTATATCGCGGACGGCCATCACCGCTCAGCTTCGGCAGCCAAGGTCTGCCAGGCTTATCGCGCCCAGCACCCGGACTACACTGGCGAGGAAGCGTTCAACGAATTTTTGGCGGTCATCTTCCCCCACGATCAGCTGCGCATCATGGATTACAACCGCGTAGTCAAAGATCTGGGCGGCTATACGACAGAGGCTTTTTTGCACAAGCTCTCCGAGCATTTTACCGTCACCCCTGTTGCCAATGGCCCCTATCATCCTGAGGCCAAGCATACCTTTGGCCTGTATCTTGAAGACCGCTGGTATAAGCTGGAGGCTCATGCGGATATCGTACCGGATGACGTCACCGAAGGGCTGGACGCAGCCATTTTGCAAAATGCGGTGCTGGCGCCCCTTTTGGGCATCACTGATCCGCGCAAGGACGACCGCATCGATTTTGTCGGCGGCATCCGCGGGCTGGAGGAATTGGAGCGCCGCTGCCGCTATGATATGCAGCTGGCCTTTGCGCTCTATCCCACAGACATCAATGACGTGCTCAGGGTGGCTGACAGCGGCCAGGTCATGCCAGCCAAAAGCACCTGGTTCGAGCCCAAACTGCGCAGCGGCTTGTTCCTGCATCCCTTGGAAGACAACTAAACAGCATACGTTAAAAAAACCGACTCCTGGAGCGCTCCGGGGATCGGTTTTTTTGTGCATGGACAGCACTGGTCAAACGTGTTACCATAAGTTTACCAAGATCATGTTTTTATTCCTGGTCCACTAAGAAAGGAAGGATGGGCCATGTCTTTAAAAGAGCTTTCCGATTGCTGCTGTGTTTTTCAAAAAGGAGAGACCATCGTTGCGCAGGGCGAGGTGGTCACCTATGTCTATTATTTGGAAAAAGGCGTCTGCTTTCGCACACTGACCACGGACAAAGGCGACGAAGTCATCTACAATCTCAAAGAAAGCGGTCAGGATATCCGCTCGCTCATCGGCGCGCTGTCCCTCTATTCCTCCCGAGGCTACAGCAATTACAGCTTCATTGCCAAGACGCCCTGCCAATGCCTGCGCATCCCCGCTGCCCGCTTCAAAGATTGGGCCAAGGACCGACCAGACGTCTTGATGAGTCTTTTGCTCATGGCCATGGATTATTATCAGGAATTGATGGCTGATTTTCAATCTCGCCAAGAAGGACGGGTGGCCAATCGTCTCTGTCAGCTGCTTCTGCAAGATAGTTATTTCACAAACGGCCAGCTGTGCGTCAGCAAAAATTACACCCACGCCCAGCTGGGCGCATTCCTGGGCATCCACAAGGTCACCGTTTCCCGCATCCTCCGCACATTGAGAGAAGAAGGCGTGCTTACCAAGACCGCCCATGATCTGGTGATCACTGACCCCCTTCGCCTGCGCCGTTACGCTGATGGCGTGGAAAAACTCAATTATAAGTAAACGCAACAATTGCGAGCGCACTGCTAAAGCCGCTCGTTTTTTTATGACTTCTATTGGCTACTTTGTCCTTTTTGTCACGATACATGATCATTCGTCAAAAGTTAACATATGTTGTTTTAATTTACACGACCTCTTGCTAAAATAAATTATGCTCATTGATAATTTTGGACAGCTCAGCATACATATATTACATATTTGCAGCCGGGACGGGCCTGACCTGTCCTGACTATAATTTATTTATTAGACGAGGTGAATTGAATCATGTCCAAACCTATTGACAAGGCGATCGAATGTGACAACAAAAGGCCCAAGGACGATCTCAAAATGCTGGTGCACAGCGCCATTGGTCTGTCCTTCATGCTGCTGTTTCCGCTGCTGCCGCCTTTCGAGCCCATCACGCCTGTCGGCATGCACATCCTGGGCATTTTCATCGGGATGGTCTATCTGTGGTCTGCGTTAAACAGCATCTGGCCCAGTATTTTCGGCATCGTCCTGATGGGACTCTCCGGCATCACCGGCGCTGAAGGCTATGCCGGCATCAAGCTGGCCGCATTGGATGCCTTCGGTGCAGAGACGATCTTGATCGTCATGCTGAGTATGATCCTTTTCGGCGCGATCGAATACGTGGGCTGTACCGATTACTTGGCCCGCTGGTTTTTGACCCGCAAGATCATCAACGGCCGTCCTTACATGTTTATCTTCGTTTTTTTCCTGGCCTCTTTCGTACTCAGCGGCTTGACCTCACCGATCGCCAGCCTGCTGATCTTCTGGCCTATCTCCGTACAATTCATGGCGGAATTCGGCATCGAGAAATGCGACAAAGCGTATCCTGTCTTTATCATCGGCGTTTATCTCTCCGCCGCAGTCGCTCAGCCGATGTTCCCCTTCAAGGGCGCAGCCCTGATCGTCACGGGTGCCTTCACCAAGATCACCCAGATTGAAGTCAACTATCTCGCTTATGTGCTGCTCAATATCATCATGTCGCTGGTCATGCTTTTAGCGTACATGCTCTGGATCCGCTTCGTGATCCGGCCTGATCTCAGCAGTCTCAAACATATCCACACCGATCATTTCAAAAAGACTCCCTTGCCGCCTATGAACCTGCAGCAAAAGCTTTTGCTCTGCTTCATGTTCATCTATGTTCTTCTGCTCTTGGCGCCGAGCTTCCTGCCGGCGAGCATTCCAGGCATCGCTCTGCTCAAAAAGCTGGGCACTTTTGGCGTGACCGTGGTCTGTATCACCATCTTGATGATCTTTCCTATCAATGGCAAACCAGCGCTGCCTTTTAAGGCCGTCGCCGCTAAAAATTTCAGCTGGGATGTGTATTTTCTGGTGGCTGCTGCCGTTTATGGCGCTAACGCCGTTTCCAATGACGCCACTGGCATCAAGCCCTTCCTGATCCAGCTGCTGCAGCCTCTCTTAGGCGGCCGCACCCAGCTCCTTTTCCTCTTCCTCATCATGGGCTTTGCCCTGCTCATCGCCAATTTTGCCAATCACGCCGGCATGGCCGTGGTCCTTCTGCCGATCATCCTGGCCTTTGCTGACCAATACCCTGGCATCGACAAGGTGGGCATCTCCATGACCGTTTGTATGATGGTCTTCGTTGCCCTGCTCACTCCGGCCGCTTCCCCTTACGCCGGCATGATGCACGCCCGCAAAGATCTGATCAGCTTCGCCGATATCCTCAAGATCGGCATTCCCCTCTGCCTGATGGCGCTCGTGCTCTACGTCGTCATCGGCTACCCCTTGGCCGCTTTCCTCTTTGGCCACCTGGGCGCATAACTGATCGTAACGCAAAAAGCCGTACCGCAAATTTTCTGCGGTACGGCTTTTTTTAGGTGTCATAAAAGCGAAAGAGCTTTTCATAGATGCGCAGGGATGCTTGTTCGTCGTGCCAGGAGAGGGGATCGTCGGCGTAGGCTAGGACGCGCAGGGGGTCTTCCTCTTGCAGCTGGCGCGGCAGGACTTCCCATAATCGATACGTGTTCTGGCCGAATTCGGCGAGGGTATAGCGGCCGGAAGCCCAGATCTGCTCGAGCTTTTGGAACAAAAAGCGGGCGAAGACGTCTTTGTCCAGCACGACACCGGGCGCACTGCTTTGTCTGAGGATGAGCTTTCGCGCCTCGCGCTGGTCGCTGGTCCATTCCAGGGCCAGGAGCAGCTCATCCTCTGGTGCCTCTAAAAACAGCTCGTCCAGCACCGTTTGATACGCTTCTGTGGGGATCAGCCCCTCGCCCATGAGCAGGACGCAGGCCAGCAGTTTTTCCAGCGCCAGAGCGTCTTTCATCATGGCTCCTCATATTTGGACAGGGCTTTTTCCGCTAAGTGCCAGTCCAGAAATAAATTGATATCTTTGATGGCGTCGATAATGCGCCAGCGATAAGTGTCGTTTTCCCGCAGCTCACGCAGCAGGTAGGGTTTGACCAGCCGCTCGTCCAATTGTCCCTGTGTACGGGCGATATAGCTGAGCCCCAGGGCAGCATTAGCACGAACGGCTGGGCTCTCATCGTCCATGAGCTTTAAACACACGGCCTGCGACTGGGCCCAATGCCGGCCGTGTTCGCCCACCTGCAATGATAGGAGCCCTCGCTCTTCTTCGGTGCCGCTGGCTAAGATCCGCTGGACTTCTTCTGCACTGACGGCTTCTAAAGGCCGATAGATCCGTTTTTCCATGATGCGCCTCCTTCTCTATTGGCTGTCTCTATTGTAGCACGGCGCGCCCGCTGTGCAAACCGCCTGCGGCAAAAAAAGCCCCCTCTCCGCAAGGGAAAGGGGGCAAAAGAACCATAGTTTGTGCCGAGCACTTTTGTCGACAGCCTAATTATTCAGCTTCTACTTCGGTCGGATCTTCTTCAGCTGTTACGCAGGCAGCCATGGTGCTGGTGTAGCCCAAGGTACCTTCGACTTCGGTGACGTTGTCGATCATGCCAGGAGCAGCGCCTGGTACACGGAAGGTGGTATTATCCAATTTAGCGACTGGTACTTCGGTCGGTTTCTCCAACTGTGGTACATAGTCATACGGATAACGATAAGCTCTGTAGACCATTGGATGAGCGATGTTATCGAACGGTGCTCTGTACTCCCAAACCACTTCTTTGTCTGGGGTGACTTCGAAGATGCGGGCAAAGCTGCCTTCGGTGATCAGGGTGTTGCCGTTAGGCAGACGCTGAGCAGAGGAGACCAGCTGGCTGTAGAAAGCGGTGTTCTGAGTGAGGGCCATCATACCTTCGCAGATATCGCTGGCTTTGAAGGACCAGACCACTTTGAGGGTGACAGGGTCGATCTCTAAAACGCGGGAATAGTCGCGGATATCGACTTTTGTACCGTCTTTGCTCATTCTGTCGGGGCTGCCATAACCTGCCCAGCCGCCGTTGTCAAAGATGAGGATGTTGCCTTCGCCAGGCAGACCGCGGGGGATCATGTGGACGTGATGCTGACCGATGATCTGACCCATCAGGCGCAGCTCTTTGCTGGTGGTGAAGTCAGGACCGATCTTCCAAACGATCTTGCCGGTCTTGCGGTCGGTGATGCCTAAGATATTGGCTTCACGAGCATCCCAGATGATGTTGTCTGGATGGAAGCGTTCGTCGCCTGCATCGTACCATTTGTTTGGTCCCAGAAGGCTCATGGAGTTGATGTGCATCCAGTCAGCCAATTCGCCGTCGTTGACGAAATGCTGGTTCGGGTTGCGGAACAAGGCATTTTTAGCGACTTCGGAGAAGCCCAATTCGTTGAAATGCTCGTTGATGTTCCATTTCCAAACGATATTGCCTTCCCAGTCGACTTCGATGAAGCAGTCGTCTAAGAGGCGTTTGTCAGAGATTCTTTTATTGTAAAGGGTCTCATGGCAGAGGATCAGGGTGTTGCCGCTGTCGGTCTTGCACTCCATGCCAGGAACATAGTAGCCGACAGGATTGCCTTCACGCTGATAGTCATGGTGCTGACGAGCCATCCACATCGGGGTCTGGCCTTCGTCTTCGATATATTCTTTATGGTCGAATTTCCAAATCAGCTTGCCGTCCCAGTCTACCTGAGCCAGGTCGGTCTGATCCTGATAGGAGAAGTCAGAATGACGGATGCCCAGACTGCCCATGCAGTAGCCGCCTGGCAGCAATTTGTTGGGGAAGCCCTGTAAGTCTTTCCAAACTTTAACGACGTTGCCGTTCATGTCGATCAATACAGCACCGACTTTTTTGATCGGCATCAGTGTGTAACCGCTCCAAGCTTTTTCTGGATCATAGATGGTGGTTCCGGTAGGGAACACTGTAGGAATACCCATGATTAAAATCCTCCCTTAATTCTTTGATAGCTTATTTTGTAAACGGCACGTTGTGCCATTTCACTCACTGCCTTTAATATATACTATACAAGATATTTAACAAACAACATATGTTAAACTTTGCCTGAAAAAATTATTTTTTCGCCGGCCGCCGCTGTGTTATACTAGTTTCAAAACGATCCTTTCTCAAACGAGGTGCTATCTGATGAAGACCAATTACCAAGCTCAGCTGGATGCTCTGCTGCTCACTCTGGCCGATCGTCCGCAGAAGCCCCGCCTTTTGCTGCACGCCTGCTGCGCGCCCTGTGCCAGCTATGTGCTGGAATATCTTTCGGCCTATTTTGCCATCACGCTCTACTTTTATGATCCCAATATCGATCCGCCGGAAGAATATGCCCGCCGGTTGGCCGAGCTTGAGCGTTTCTGTCAGGAAGCGCCCTTTGCCCAGGAGGCGGTCATTTATCCTGCGCCCTATGATCCCGAACGCTTCGCAGCGATAGCCCAAGGCTTGGAGGAAACGCCTGAAGGCGGCCCGCGCTGTGCCCGCTGCTTCCGCCTGCGTCTGGAGCAGACTGCGCAAGTGGCCAAGGCGCAGGGCTTTGACTACTTCACCACCACGCTCTCTATCAGCCCGCACAAAAACGCCCAGCTGCTCAACGCGATCGGCCAAGAATTGGCAGAGCGCTATGGCGTCCCCTACCTGCCTTCGGATTTCAAAAAACGGGAGGGTTACAAGCGCTCCATCGCGCTCTCGGCAGACTACGCCCTCTACCGCCAGGACTACTGCGGCTGCCGCTTCTCTAAGGCTGAAGCCGAACGCCGCCGCCAATCCAAACTATGATCATCATTTTTCCCAACCGCTCAGGCTGCTCCAGTCTGAGCATTTTTTTCGCCCAAAATTTTTTCATTTCCGGCAACCATTTTTCCCTAGACCTCGTATAGATAGGTGACAGCTGATCACTAAGGAAACGGAGGAAATCACACCTATGCCATCAGATGAACAACTTATCCAGCTTCTCCAAGACGGCCAGGCCGAGGCGCTCGATGCCATCATCGACCGCTACAGCGGCTACGCGGCAGCCGTGATCGATCGCGTCGCTTCCGGCGCCTTGCGCCAGAGCGATCTGGAAGAGGCTGTGGCTGACGTCTTTATCGCCCTTTGGCAAAATGCCGCCCGCATCCAAAGCGGCGCCAAGCTCAAACCCTATCTGGCCGCCATTGCCCGCAACAAAGCGCGGGATCGTCTCCGCCAGCAGAAAAACGCCGCCTGCTCCTTGGAAGAAGACGTGCTCAGTCTCCCAGACTCCGAGCTCAGTTTGGAGGCCGCCGAGCAGGCAGAATGTCTGCGTTTGGCTATGACCCAAATGGATCCGACCGACAAAACGATATTTTTCTGGCACTATTATTTCCTGGAAAAGGTCGCCGATATCGCCGAGGCGCTGGATATGAATCCATCCACCGTCAAAAGCCGCCTGTTCCGCGGGCGCAAATATCTGCGGCAAGTACTGAAAGAAAGGGGTTTTGATTATGCAGCTGAAGATCTCTGAAATGATGGATAACCTTTTGCCCGAAGATGAGGTGGATACCCCTATGGAACAGCCTCCTATCGATACCGACCGCGTCAAAGCGCTGGTCAAGACGGGCATCACG
>CABVBB010000014.1 GCA_902496505.1 uncultured Peptococcaceae bacterium | reverse complement strand
CATTCCATAATGAGAAAACGCCTTCTTTTTCTGTCTCTCCGTCAAAACAGATCTATCATTGTTTTGGCTGCGGGGTAGGCGGCAATGTGTTCAAATTCGTGATGGAGATCGATCATTTGACCTTCCCGGAGGCTGTAGCCAAGCTGGCCAAACGGGCAGGGGTGGCTTTGCCGGAAAAGGAGCTGACGCCAGCCGAACGCAGGCAGCAGCAAAAACGGCAGCGGCTGTTAAAGATCAATGAGCTGGCGGCGCGCTATTATCAAAAAGTCCTTTTGGAAACAAAGGGCGGCAAGATCTATCTGGATTATCTTGAAAAGCGCGGCATGAGCAGGGAGATCATGGAGAAGTTTGGCTTAGGGGCCTGCCAGAGCGGCTGGGATGGCCTCTATAAATTTTTGCTTTCACGCGGCGTCGGGCCGGAGGAAATGGAAGAATTGGGGCTGGTGCTGCCGCGCAAGGAGGGCAATGGCTATTATGACCGTTTCCGGGAGCGCATCATGTTTCCCATCCGCGATGACCGCGGACAGGTCGTGGCTTTCGGCGGGCGCATCATCAACAAAGACGTCAGTCCACAGAAGTATATGAATTCCCCAGATACACCGCTGTTTCGCAAAGGCAAGCTGCTTTATGGTCTGGATCTGGCTAAGGCCAGCATTCGCCAAAAGGACAGCGCTATCGTGGTGGAGGGCTACATGGATGTGATCGCCTGCCACCAATACGGCGTGACCAATGCGATCGCGGCATTAGGTACAGCGTTCACCACAGAGCAGGCAAAGCTTCTGATGCGCAATACTTACCAGGTACACGTGGCGTTCGACGCGGATACAGCTGGTTCTAAGGCAACTTGGCGCAGCTTGGATATCTTAAGCGAGCTGGGCTGTCAGGTGCGCGTCATTAATCTGCCGCAAGGTTCTGACCCGGATGAATTTTTGAAAGCCAACGGACAACAGGCCTTTGAACAACTGATTTCCAAAAGTCAAGAGCTGATCGTGTATAAGATTGGTAGATTAATGGAAAATATTAATACGGATGAGATCAATGGCAAATTGCAGGTGGTGCGCAGTATCCTGCCGGATATTTTGAAAATGAACAGTCCGGTAGCCAGAGAGAGCGCGATAGCCTTAGTCAGCCAAAAGCTCCAGATCACGGAAAACGCCGTGTGGAGCGAGCTCAAGCAGCTCAGCAGGCGGGAACAGGCGCCAAATGGTGAAATGGTATCCCAGCGCAGCGATGCATCGCGCCAGCAGCCTGCCGCAGCTCAAGCGCCGCAAAAGAAAAAAGCGGACAAAGGAATATCCAGACGAGAAGCCAACATGATCAAGATCCTCTATGAACAGCCTAAACTGCTGGCTTTAGCGGAAAAGTTCGGCGGAAAAACACTGTTTGAGACAGACCTATTAGGGTTATACACTAAGATGGTAGAACTCTATCAAAAGCATCAGGAGATCAAGAGCTTGGATTTTTCTGAGGCGGAGACTGAATTGCTGGCAGCTGTACTGATGCAGGATGATGCCATCAGCGATCCAGAGCAAGCCTTAGTTGATTATATAAAGCACATACGATTGGATAAATGGGAACTGGAGTATAAATTGCGTGTGCAGGAATTAGCAGACGCGGAGAAAACGGGGGCTACTGACAAGATGTTAAAAGCTTTACAGGATCTGGAATCCTTACGCAGTATGAAAAAAGAAATCGAAAATATGGGGAAGGGGGAATAACTATGGCAAAACCAAACGCTGAAGCAAGAGACAAGGTCAAAAATTTGATCACCAAGGGCAAGACAAACGGTATTTTAACTTATAAAGAAATCATGGATGCCCTGCAGGGGATCGAGCTGACGCCAGATCAAATCGATGATATCTATGAGCAGCTGAGCGCGATGGGGATCAAACTCGCCGATAATGACGAGCCAGAGGTCAATCTGGAAGATCTGGATATGGCGGTAGAAATTCCTGTATTAGAAACTGAACCAGACGACGCTGTCATGGAAGAGATCGAGGACGAGGTCGTGGACATCGACTTGAGCGTCCCGGAAGGCGTCGGCATCGACGATCCTGTAAGAATGTATTTGAAAGAGATCGGCCGGGTCCCGCTGCTCAGTGCTGAGCAGGAAGTGGAGCTTGCCAAACGTATGGAAGCAGGCGATGAGGAAGCCAAGAAACAGCTGGCAGAAGCCAATCTGCGTTTGGTCGTCAGCATTGCCAAGCGCTATGTTGGCCGCGGCATGTTGTTTTTGGATCTGATCCAAGAGGGCAATCTGGGTCTGATCAAGGCTGTGGAAAAATTTGATTACAGCAAAGGCTACAAATTCAGTACCTATGCGACCTGGTGGATCAGACAGGCCATTACCCGTGCTATCGCTGACCAGGCAAGAACGATCCGTATCCCAGTACACATGGTGGAGACCATCAATAAGCTTATTCGTGTGTCCCGCCAGCTCTTGCAGGAATTGGGCCGTGATCCGACGCCGGAAGAGATCGCTCAGGCCATGGAGATCCCCGTGGAAAGAGTGCGTGAGATCCAGAAGGTAGCTCAGGAGCCGGTTTCTTTGGAAACACCGATCGGCGAAGAGGAAGACAGCCATTTGGGTGATTTCATCGAGGATGAGGATGCGCCGGCGCCTGCCGAAGCGGCTTCTTACATCCTGCTCAAGGAACAGCTGGAAAGCGTGCTGGATACCTTGACCCCGAGAGAAGAAAAAGTCCTGCGGCTGCGTTTTGGCCTGGATGATGGACGCTCCCGCACTTTGGAAGAGGTCGGCCAGGAATTCGGCGTCACTCGTGAGCGTATACGCCAGATCGAGGCCAAAGCTTTGCGCAAGCTGCGTCATCCCAGCCGCAGTAGAAAATTAAAGGACTATCTGGACTAAACGCTTGACGGTTATCGTGAGATAGGGTATAATATTTTTTGTTCTTTCTGCAATAATGCCGTTTTGTTGGTCTATTGCAGAAAGATCGGGGCCTATAGCTCAGGGGTAGAGCATCCGGCTCATAACCGGACGGTCCTTGGTTCGATCCCAAGTGGGCCCACCATTTGGCCTGTTGGAGAAGGGGTTCAACTCACCAGCCTTTCACGCTGGCATTCAGGGGTTCAAATCCCCTACAGGTCATCCTTGGAGACGGCTCGGCCAGGGAAGACTTTCTCACCGGCTTGTAAGTATTGGTCGGCAGAATGTTCTTGGTGCCGAGAGAAAGCCTGTTACTTGATAAGAGTAACAGGCTTATTTTTTTACGTGATGAGGTTTGCGGCCGCGTACTGCAGCCTATACTATGGATAAAAAAGGTAGGGATAGTATGATTAAAATCGTGACAAAAACGCCGCAGGAATTGACCTATTTGGGAGAACGCTTGGCTGCTTTTTTGCAGGCAGGGGATTTTATAGCGCTGGACGGCGAGCTGGGCGCCGGCAAAACGACCTTATCGCAGGGCATTGCCAAAGGATTGGGCGTAACAGATCTGGTCAATAGCCCGACATTCACCTTGATCCATGAGTATAGCTCAGGGCGGCTGCCCTTGTATCATTTTGATGTGTATCGGCTGAAAAAAGCCGAGGAACTGGAAGATCTCGGGTATGAGGAGTATTTTTACGGTGATGGCGTGACTGTGGTGGAATGGGCAGAGATGATCGAAGCGTATCTGCCGGAAGCGTATCTGCACCTGGTCATCAGTCATGTGCCGGAAGGACGGGAGATCGCGCTGCTGGCGCAAGGACGGCGGTATGAAAGATTGGTAGAGGAGTTGACGGGCTGTGATTATTCTAAGTATAGATAGTTCTACACCAGTAGCCGGCGCAGCGGTGCTGGATGAGGACAAACTGTTGGGCGAGTCCATGCTCAATACGAAAAATACCCATTCGGAAAAACTATTGGTCATGGTCGATACCCTGCTTCGGGAGTTGGGACTCGATATGGCCGATATCGACGTGATCGCAGCTGCACAGGGACCTGGTTCCTTCACCGGTCTGCGCATCGGGATGGCTACAGCTAAAGGGTTGGCTCAGGGCGGCGGCAAAAAGCTCATCGCCGTGCCTACTTTGGATGCACTGGCGCATCGTATGGCAGGCGTTTCGGGGCTGATCTGCCCGATCCTGCATGCTAAGCGCGATGAAGTCTATACGGCGGCGTATCGCAGCATGGCGGACGGCCGCTTGGAGCGTTTGTCCAGCTATCAGGCAGTCAAGCCGGAGACTTTGCTGGATGAATTGGCCAAACAGCCGGAAAAGGTCTGCTTTTTGGGCGATGGCGTGGCAGTTTATCAAGCGCTTCTGCAGGAAAAATTGGGAGACCAGATGTGGCTGGCGCCGATGGACCGCAGACTGCCTAGTGCAGCCAGCATCGGTGTCTTGGCGATGGAGCGGGCCTTGCGAGGAGAGTACGACGATCTGTACGGCTGTGGACTGATCTATATTAGGCGATCGGAGGCGGAGATCCAGTGGGAGATCAAGCACGGACAAAAGATAACCGATTAGCAGAGGCTGAGCTGCTCTATGAGGTGCGGCTGATGACAGAAGACGATATTCCTCAAGTCTGTCACTTGGAGAAGATTTCTTTCGCACAGCCGTGGTCTGAATTTGCATTTCGCTCCGAATTGGCGGACAATAAGCTGGCCTATTATGCAGTGCTGGTCCCCAAGGAAGAGCCGGAAAAAGTCGTGGGTTATGGCGGGCTGTGGATCATCCTGGATGAGGCGCATATCACCAATATCGCCGTCCTGCCGGAATACCGCGGCAAGCGGCTGGGACATCTCTTGGTAGCGACTCTGCAGGATCTGGCCAGGCTCAAGGGCGCTGTACGCATGACGTTAGAGGTGCGGGTGTCCAATGACAGTGCTATCAGGCTGTATGAGCGGCTGGGCTTCAAAGAAGAAGGTATCCGCCGCCATTATTATACGGACAACAACGAGGATGCCAGCATCATGTGGTGCCAATTGACAGAGCAGGAGGAGAAGCAATGACGGATACGCTTATATTAGCAATAGAGTCCAGCTGCGATGAAACAGCCGTAGCGGTGATTAAAAACGGCCGTGAGGTCTTGGCCAATGTGGTCTCCACCCAGATCGACATCCACAAAAAATTTGGCGGAGTCGTGCCTGAGGTAGCCTCCCGCAAGCACCTGGAAAATATCAATATCGTCGTGGAGGAAGCCTTGGAGCAGTCAGGGCTGGCGCTCGAGGATATGACCCATATTGCCGTGACCTATGGTCCGGGGCTGGTAGGAGCGCTTTTAGTCGGTGTGGCGACAGCCAAAGCGCTGGCCTTTGCTGCCAATAAGCCCTTGATCGCTGTTCACCATATCGAAGGCCACATTTATGCCAACTTCCTGGTCAATCCGGAGCTGGAGCCGCCGCTTTTGTGTCTGGTGGTGTCTGGCGGTCATACTGCGATCGTGAAGATCGACCGTCATGGACATTACATTTTATTGGGTCAGACACGGGACGATGCGGCTGGAGAAGCCTATGACAAAGTGGCGCGCTCTATCGGGCTGCCTTATCCAGGCGGTCCGCAGATCGACCGTTTGGCCAAAGAAGGCGACCCTAAAGCCATCGATCTGCCGAGAGCGTGGCTGGAGGAAGACAGCTACGATTTCAGTTTCAGCGGCTTGAAGTCAGCAGTGCTCAACTATTTGAACAAGATGGCCATGAAGCAGCAAACGGTCGAACCACGCGATGTAGCAGCCAGCTTTCAGCAGGCTGTCATTGATGTGCTGGTGACCAAGACGATGCGGGCAGCCCAAGCAGAGGGGCTGAAAACGATCGTCTTAGCCGGCGGAGTCGCGGCCAACAGCGGTCTGCGTCAGCAATTAGAAGAAGCCGCAGCGGCCCAGGGCTGCACGCTCTATTGTCCGCCGCTGGCGCTGTGCACCGACAATGCGGCGATGATCGGAGCAGCTGCTCATTATAAGGCACTGCGGGGCGAATTTGCCGATTGGACGCTGAATGCAGTCCCCAATCTGCCCTTTTCTCAATATATCTGCGAATAAAACGATACGAAGATCGCCCAAAAAGCGCTGACACCTCAGCGCTTTTTTTGCTGCATATAAAGAAATAGCATAATTATAGGAAAGTTATTCGCAACAATTTAAAGGGTATTGACGTCTTTATACAGAACTCTTCTAGAGCGTTTGGGAAACTCCAAAAGAGCGGCGCTGTCTGCTAGGGATGAGGATGTTTGTCGGGCGTTCATACTGGGTAAAAATACGCTGTCAGAGTATGCAGAAAGCAGGTGATACCATGCGCAGAGAAAAGATCATGGAAATTTTGGAGAACCGTACAGCACCTATCAAAGGAGCAGAATTGGCTAAGCTGGTGGAAGTCAGCCGGCAGGTCGTCGTTCAGGATATTGCAGTGATGCGGGCGCAGGGATTGGATATTATCGCCACGCCGCAGGGCTATCTTTTGAACAGGCTGCCCCAGGAAAAAAAGTGTGTTCGCATATTTGCTTGTCAGCATGAAGGCATGGAGGCTATGCAAGACGAGCTGGAGACGATCGTGACCTATGGCGGTTATGTTCGGAATGTGATCGTTGAGCATCCTATTTATGGAGAGATCGCGGGAAATTTATTTTTGGGCTCGCTCTATGAGGTCGGACAATTCATGGAAAAAGCGCAGTCAGCAGAGGCTATTCCCTTATCGACCCTTACCAAAGGCGTCCATCTGCACACGATCGAAGCCAAAAATGAAGAAATCCTCCAGCAGATCGCGCATATATTATTAGAGAAACATTACCTTGTCGAAGATTTTGAGGTCAAGCGAGAAGAATCTTGACAATCTGTTTCTTTACTTTATAATAAATGTAAATTCATCTGCAATGATCCAGGAGGTGGTATACAGATGAAATTCAATCGCTTGAACGATGATAAACTGCAGATCTTGATCAGCAAAGACGATCTGCAGGAAAGAGATCTGAAA
Source organism: uncultured Peptococcaceae bacterium (assembly GCA_902496505.1). Lineage (GTDB taxonomy): Bacteria > Bacillota > Peptococcia > Peptococcales > Peptococcaceae > CABVBB01. The sequence goes on along the minus strand of CABVBB010000014.1, from coordinate 7,125 downwards.
AAATGGGATATCGTTCCCTATAATCCTGTAGCCCAGAAAATGTTTCAGGAGATCCTGGAGGAAGCGTATCAGGAGTGCGGCTTTGAAGTCGAGCAGGATACGCAGCTGATGATCGAAGCTTACCCGATGACCGGAGAGAGCATGCTCTTGACAGTGACCAAGGTCGGGTCTTTAGGGAAAGGGCTCTTTGATTTAGACTTTTTAGAACATCAGGATGATAATTATATTGATGAGTTTATGAGTGATGATGATGTGAAATTGGAAATGGATGAGATCGTTTATGCCTTCGACGATCTGGAGGACGTCATCGCCGTAGCCAAACGGGTCGTTGAGCAATATGAGGCCGTGAGCTCGCTGTACAAATGCGGCCGGAAATATTATCTCGTGGCTGATTCAGCCGCTGTGCTGGGTGCGGATATGGCGATCTTGTCCGAGTACGGCGAAGTCGAAGAGATATCTGCCGCCTACCTCGATGAGCATGGACAGCTGGTAATAGAAAAAGAAGCCATCGAACGATTGGCCAGTTTATAAAATACAACAAGCAGAGCAGTTGACAAAGCGTTTAACTGCTCTCTTTGTGTGAAAAGGAGCAAACCGTATGAATGACAATCAGAGCCAGGTCCTAGCCCGCTTAAAAGAAGTCTACAAAAATGTCGGCACGGCTTTAAGGTTCAAAACGCCTTACGAGCTCTTGGTCGCCACGATCCTGTCTGCTCAGTCGACTGATAAACAGGTCAACAAAGTGACGAAGGAATTATTTCAAAAATACCCCGATGCAGAAGCTATCAGCCAACTGACCCCAGAAGAATTGGCAGAAGAGATCAAAAGCATTGGGCTTTATAAGAATAAAAGCAAAAATATCGTTGCCGCCAGCAAAATATTGGTGGAGCAATATGGCGGCGAAGTCCCGGCTGATCTGGACGAGCTGGTGAAGCTTCCTGGCGTAGGACGCAAGACGGCCAATGTGGTTTTGAGCAATGCTTTCGGTATCCCGGCGCTGGCGGTCGATACCCATGTGTTTCGCGTGGCCAATCGGCTGAAGCTTACAGACAGCAAGGATGTACTGACCTCTGAAAAGCAGCTGATGGAGCTGATCCCCAGAGAGGATTGGTCCGATGCCCACCACTGGCTGATCTGGCATGGCCGCTTGTTCTGCAAGGCGCGCAAGCCTAATTGTGAACGCTGTAAGTTGAATGATCTTTGCCAATCGGAGGATAACACCTTGCGGAAATGTTAAGAAAAGGTAAAGATTTATAAAATGGCCATTATGTATGAAAAATCTCTATACAATTTTTTATTTACATGATAAAATAAAGTAGCAAGGATTTAATAAAAAGACAAATATAAAGGTATTCTAACAATTATAATTACAATAATCAAAAGTTCTAGCTGGAGAGGTGATCCGACGATGGAAGATCAGGCAGCTTGGAGTGTTATTCACAAAGCTTGGGGCATCAGCGGGCAAAAAAGTCTGCGTATCTTGCTGGAAGAAAGCACAGCAGCAGAGATTTGGCAGTCGCCGGAGGCCGTGCTCAGCCGTCTCGCAGTAGAGGCGCCTGCAGAATTTGTGGGCAGGCTGGAACAGCTGAAACGGAGTGTAGATCTTGAGCATATCTCCAGTAATATGGGAAAATTTGGAATACGTATCGTTGATTATAATGCCGGGGAATATCCTGAAAAATTGAAATATATATATAACCCACCAGCGCTGCTTTATGTGAAGGGTCAGCTGCCGCCTCCTGAGCAGCTGGCGATCGCTGTCGTAGGCAGCCGGAAGTGCACGGAATATGGTCGTAAGGTGGCTAGAGAGCTGGCTGGTGAATTAGCCAAAAATGGCTGTGCCATCATCAGCGGTCTGGCCCGAGGGATCGACGCCGCCAGCCACGAAGGGGCTTTAGAGGCCGAAGGCTGTACAGCGGCAGTGCTGGGCTGTGGAGTCGATAAGATCTATCCTCGGGAAAATAAGGGGCTTTATCAGCGCATCCAAGAGCAGGGACAAAGCTGTATCCTGTCGGAACTGCCTCTTGGCAGTGAGCCGCTCAAGCATCATTTTCCGCTGCGCAATCGGATCATCAGTGGCTTGTGTGATGGACTTTTAGTGGTGGAAGCGGCGATCAAAAGCGGCGCCTTGATCACTGCAGAGCTGGCGCTGGAGCAGGGAAAAGAGATATTTTCTGTCCCGGGGCCCATCACCAGCGCCCTATCAGCGGGTACGCATAAGCTGATCAAGGATGGCGCCAAGATCACCACAGGTGCAGAAGATATTTTAGAAGAGTTTGGCCAGCTATGTTTATTTAAAGAAGAAAAAGTGCAGGATAATGACGTCTCATTAGGGAACAATGAGAAGAAGGTTTTGGAATGTATCAGCATCGAGCCGATCGCCATCGAGGAAGTAGCGCGCATGACCAAGCTGCCTATCGATGAAGTGATGGCGCTTTTGAGCTGGTTGGAGATCAACGGCATGATCCAGCAGATCGTTGGCCGGAAATATATCAGATTATGTTGAGGTGTTCGCTTTGGGAAAAACATTGGTGATCGTCGAGTCACCAGCGAAAGCAAAGACAATAGAAAAATTTCTTGGCAAAAATTATGAGGTATTGGCGTCTTTGGGACATGTGCGAGATCTGCCCAAAAGTCAGTTCGGCGTCGATATCGAGAATGATTTTGCCATCAAGTACATCACGATTCGCGGCAAGGGTGATATCATCAAGGAATTGAAGAAGAGAGCAGCTAAGGCTGATCATGTTCTTCTGGCAACTGACCCTGACCGCGAAGGGGAAGCGATCGCTTGGCATTTACAGGAAACATTGAAAATGGATCCAGCCGATCCCTGCCGGATCGAATTCAATGAGATCACCAAAGATGCTGTCAAAAATGCTGTCAAGCATCCGCGGGAGATATCCATGCTGCGCGTGGAGTCTCAGCAAGCCAGACGGGTCTTGGACAGGATCGTGGGCTATCAGCTGAGTCCGCTCTTATGGCGCAAGGTCAAAAAAGGGCTGAGCGCAGGCCGCGTCCAGTCTGTCACACTGCGTTTGATCTGCGAGCGGGAAGAAGAGATCAATAGCTTCATTCCCGAAGAGTATTGGACGCTGGAGATGACCTTTCAAACAGAGAAGAAAGGTATCTTAGTCGGCAAGCTCAGTAAGATCGACGGCAAAAAGGCAGAGATCAAGTCTAAGGAAGACATGGATGAGGTCTTATCTCATTTGGTCGACAGCCAATATGTGGTCGCTGAGAGCAAAAAACAGAAAAAGAGCAAAAACCCAGCAGCGCCTTTCATCACCAGCAGCTTACAGCAGGAAGCGTCCCGTAAGATGAATTTTACGGCGCGGCGCACCATGCGGGTAGCCCAGCAGCTGTATGAGGGCATTGCGTTAGGCAAAGAGGGCACAGTCGGTCTGATCACCTATATGAGAACAGACTCGACCCGCATCTCAGAAGTGGCTCAAAATGACGCCCGTACCTTTATCAAGGAAAACTATGGTGAGAATTATGTGCCTGCGGAAGTCAAGAATTATAAAGTCAAGAGCAATGCTCAAAATGCCCATGAAGCGATCCGGCCGACCTATGTCATGAAAACGCCGGATTCTGTGAAGGCTTATCTGAGCACTGATCAATATAAATTGTACAAACTGATCTGGGAGCGCTTCATTGCCAGCCAAATGGTGCCTGCTCAGCTTGAGCAGACAACAGTGGTCATCCAAAGCGGCAGCTATGAATTTACCGCCACTGGCACGGAGATCCTTTTCAAGGGCTATATGGAAGTCTATGAAGAGGGCAAAGATGAAAAGGTCGAGGAAGAAAAGAAATTGATCGCTGTGGAAAAGGGCCAGGCCTTATCTTGCGAGAAGCAGGAGCCTAAGCAGCATTTTACCCAGGGGCCGTCCCGCTATACAGAGGCGACGCTCATCAAGACATTAGAGGAAAAGGGCATCGGCCGTCCGAGCACTTATGCGCCGACGATCGAGACTATTGTTTCCCGCAATTACGTCGTCAGGGAAGCGAAGCAGTTTTACCCGACGGAATTGGGCATCGTAGTCATCGATATGCTCAAAGAATATTTCGCGGACATCATGAATGTCGATTTCACCGCCCATCTGGAGAAACAGCTGGATGGCGTGGAGGAGGGCGAATATTATTGGAAAGATGTTTTAAGGGAATTCTATGGACCGTTCGAGCAGGAATTAGCAGCTGCTGAGGAAAAAATTGGTCCGGTCAAAATAGAAGATGAAGTTTCAGATGAAATTTGCGAGAAGTGCGGCCGTCATTTTGTGATCAAGCTGGGCAAGCATGGCAAGTTCTTGGCTTGTCCGGGATTCCCAGAATGTCAGAATGCTAAGCCGCTCTTAGAAAAGATTGGCGTAGTTTGTCCCGTTTGTCACAAGGGCGATGTGGTGCTGCGCCGCAGCAAAAAAGGCCGCGTATTTTATGGCTGCAGCGATTATCCTGAATGCAGCTTCGTGAGCTGGGATAAGCCTACTGGTGAAGTTTGTCCGCAGTGTCACACCGGCTTTATGGTCGAAAAGAATACCAAAAAAGGCAAGGTCATCATTTGCAACAACAAAGAATGCAACTATGAGCAAAAACCAGTGGAGGAATCCGAGAATGAAGAATAATTTCGTCAAGGTCATCGGTGCAGGTCTGGCCGGCAGTGAAGCCTGCTGGCAGCTGGTTAAACGGGGAATACCCGTTCATTTGTATGAGATGCGGCCAGTGCGCCAGACGCCTGCCCATCAAACGTCGCTTTTTGGCGAGTTGATCTGCAGCAATTCCCTGCGGGCAGACAATGTGGAAAATGCGGTAGGCTTGCTGAAAGAAGAGCTGCGGCAGATGGATTCCTTGATCATGCAGTGTGCTGATGCGCACCGTGTGCCGGCCGGCGGCGCTTTGGCCGTCGATCGGGAGGATTTTGCCAGCTGTATTACCGCTAAGCTGCGCAACCATCCGTTGGTCACCGTCTTTGAAGAAGAAGTGACCGCTATCGACGAAGAGGAATTGACCATCATCGCTACAGGGCCTCTCACAGACGGGCAATGGCGCAGGAGGTCAAGCGGCTGACCGGTGCTGACGATCTGTATTTTTATGACGCGGCAGCGCCTATCGTTACCGCAGAGTCCATCGATTATGACAAAGCTTTTTGGGCCTCACGTTATGGCAAGGGCGATGCAGACTATCTCAATTGCCCTATGACCAAAGAGGAGTATGACCGTTTTTACGATGCCTTGATGGAGGCGGAATGGGTCAAGACCAAGGACTTTGAAAAAGAGATCTTTTTTGAAGGCTGTATGCCTATCGAGACGATGGCCAAACGCGGCCGGCAGACATTGGCCTTCGGGCCGATGAAACCGGTGGGCCTGGTCGATCCCAGAACTGGTGAACAGCCCTATGCTGTGGTCCAGCTGCGCAAGGATAATCAAGAAGGCACCATGCTCAATATCGTCGGCTTTCAGACGCGCATGAAGTGGGGCGACCAAAAACGGGTGCTGCAGCTGATCCCTGGCTTAGAAGCAGCAGAGTTTGTCCGTTTTGGTGTCATGCACCGCAATACTTTTATGAAGGCGCCGCTTTATCTCGAACCGACCAATCAGTTGAAAGAGCAGCCGATGATCTTTTTCGCCGGTCAGATGACAGGAGTAGAGGGTTATGTGGAATCCTGCGCCAGCGGACTGGTGGCCGGCATCAACGCCGCTCGTCTGTTTAAGGGACAGGAGACGGTCGCTTTTCCGCTGGAGACAGCGGTAGGCGGGCTGGAGAATTATATCACCACCGCTAATCCCCGCACCTTCCAGCCGATGAATATCAATTTCAGCCTCTTGCCTGGCTTAGGCGAAAAGGTGAAGGATAAAAAAGAAAAGAATCGGCGGATCGCTGAACGGGCGCTGGCTGTTTTGTCCGCTTTCCAAATGACGTTGATAGAAGGATAAGGAGTCTTGATGATGGAAGAATTTGACCGGCAGCTGGCGGCATTTTTGACCTATCTGCAAGTGGAAAAAGGGTATGCAGACAATACTCTGGCCGCTTATAAAAGAGACCTGAAGCAATTCGGCGTTTATCTGCAGGAAAATGAGACTGATCTTGCAGAAGTGGATTATCGCCAAGCGCGCCATTTCCTCGTCTATTTGCAAAACAAGGGTCTGTCCAAAAGTTCCATTGCCCGCAAGAGCGCTTCTCTGAAAAGCTTTTATCGTTTTTTGAAGCAGGATGAGGTCATCGAGGATGATTCAGTAGCACTTTTGTCAGCGCCCAAAAAGGCGAAGCGTCTGCCAGAGACGGCTTCCCAGGTGGACATGGAAGAATTTTTTGAGACCTTTATGCACAAAACAGACCCCATCTCTCTGCGCGATCGGGCGATCTTTGAGCTGCTTTATGGCTCAGGGCTGCGTGTTTCGGAATTGGTGGCGCTGGATACCACTGATGTTTCGCACATCGATCGTCTGTTGAGAGTGATGGGCAAAGGTTCTAAAGAACGACTGGTCCCTGTCGGCACCAAGGCTAAAGAAGCGATCAACGCTTATTTGGCAGAAGGCAGAGACCGTTTAGATAAAAAACACGATACCCAGGCGCTGTTTTTGAATCAGCAGGGTGGACGATTGACCACACGCGGCGTCGAATATCTGCTGGAGCAGTATATCAAAAAAGGTGCGCTGCATTATCATCTGACACCGCATGGCTTCCGGCATTCGTTCGCAACGCATTTGTTGGACAATGGAGCGGATCTCAGAGTGATCCAGGAGCTTTTGGGGCATGAAAGCCTCTCGACCACCCAAATCTATACCGAGGTATCGAAAACACAGATTCAGCATGTTTATTTCAAAGCTCATCCCAGAGCATAGGAGGTCAGGATATGTTTCATGCAACGACGATCGTGGCAGTGAAAAAAGGCAGCAATGTGGCCATAGCCGGAGACGGCCAGGTCACCATGGGAGAAACGACAATCATGAAGCATACGGCGCATAAAGTCCGCCGCTTGTATGGCGGACAGGTGATCACCGGTTTTGCTGGTTCAGTAGCCGATGCGTTCACGTTGTTTGAGAAATTTGAAGGCTATTTGGAAGCCTGCCATGGCAATTTGACCAAGGCTGCCGTCGAATTGGCCAAGGAATGGCGCTCAGATCATGTGAT
>CABVBB010000013.1 GCA_902496505.1 uncultured Peptococcaceae bacterium | reverse complement strand
TTCATCACTATGGATATCCATTGCCGAAGAAATCCAAAGCTTGATATGCTCACCATTATCCTGGTCTAATTCCAAGATCCGCATACTTCTATTTGCTGTAACTACTCGATCTTCCAAGTGATACTCCATAACGATATTCGGGGTGAACACATCATTTTGTAAAACAAACAACGGTGTCTCATCCTTTTTCGATTTGTATACCGCTATATGATCATAAACGCCCTGTTCATTCTTTAGGATCAAGCCCACTCTGCGATTCAGCCCCTTCGTAAATAGCAAAGTAAACTCTTTAGCATCCTTAGGTGCATCGGCCCAGTCTGTTGCTTCTTTGATCGGTGACAGCACGATATCAAACGGAGTGCTGCTTAAAGCATGTTCACCATCAGAACGTTCCAGAAGCAAGGCAACCTTATCCGCCGCGCCTTGCTCACCTGTAGTCCGCCCTTTTACTTCTTGCACATCAGCGATCACACAGGGCACATTAGAATCCGAGGCCGCCTTAGGTTTAAACATAACCTCTTCCGTTTTTTTATCCGCCACCAAAATAAACTCTTTGTCAATAGTCGCGTTTAAAATATTGACAGCTGCCGGTTGAGTACCATCAACAACATGTAGATTAGGGCTATCTGAAGTTGGCGGCCAAGAACTGCCTGGCCAGTGCCAAACTAATGTTTTTTTACCCGCTTCAGCAAAAACATTCCAAAGTTGTTCCGCTTTACATAATCTTGAATCAAGATTATAACCTGTACGGTCCAAAGTTTCTCCCTGTCGGCTAAAGCAGGTAATGCCATGCGTTACAGAATAAGCACCTGTAGCTAACGTGGTCCACATTGGCGGGGTAACTGTAGGATGCCCTCCCAAAAGCACCAGATCTTCACGCTGAGCACCAGCCTCAATAAAACGCTTCGTATTAGGCATCTTGCCCTCCTTAACATACTTAGCGGTCAAACGCGGATCCATACCATCAATACCAAGCACAATGATCTTGTTTGAAATTGTCTGGTTCATTTTGATCTCCTCTTTTCATTTATTTTTAAGTAAGCTGCGGAATTCCGTTCCCTTGTTTAAAGCATATCAATAAATTTGTCAAATGTAAAACATCCAATATTTTTGTTGAATTTCTATACAACTATAAGTTGTTTCTCGTTTTTAGCTTTTCTCCTGGCTGCTTAAAATGCTGCATATCTTCTTTGGAAGTAAAACGTTATTATTTATAAGCAATAAAAAAACCGTCAGCCGTAAATCGACTGACGGTAGAACAACTATTATTGATACACTTATGCTCGTCTGTTACGATACTACTTCCAGATCAGCTGCTCGACATCCACACGATTTTCGATCATCTGGTTGTCGAAGAGGAACTGCTCTGTTTGTTTCAGCGCTTTGATATCGGAATCTTTGATGGTCATGTCGAAATCATACTGGCCGTACATATCCTGGACTTCTTCCGGGGTCAGCTCGACTTCTTTGGCTGTGATATCCATGATCTCAGCTTCGTTGGCGGCCATGTAGTCCAGGACTTCCTTCTGTGTCTTGAGGAAGGTCTCTACGGCTTCTGGATGCTCATCGATGAATTTTTGGCTGGCTGCTACGCAGATGGTGGCATCGACTAAGCCTTCACCCGTGGTCAGGACGATCTTGCCGCCTTTTTCCTGATTGTAGGCGGTCGGGCCGGCCAAGAGGGCGCAGTCTACGTCGCCTGATTCCAAAGCAGCCTGGCTGTTGGGGATGGACATATCGACGAATTCCACATCGTCCTGCGTCAAGTCAGCTGTTGCCAGGTAAGCGACCAGCAGCTCGTGCAAAATGGTACCCTTAGGTCCGGCGATCTTTTTGCCGGCCAAGTCCGCTGCGCTGGTGATCGTAGGATCGTTGGTGAACAGCTCGAAAGCTTTTGGCGAACGGCTGTACATGCTGATGATCTTGATGTCGGCACCGTTGGAAGCAGACAGGATCACAGAGGTCGCGCCTACTGCATTGAGGAACTGGATGTCGCCGGAAGCCAGCGCCTGGGTCTGTTCCGGGCCAGTGGTCAGATCAGAATAGACCACTTTGGTATCTGCACCGAAATTTTTGGCCAGCATGCCTTTATCCTTCTCGATGATGGATGGCACATTGAGCGGTGCCTTGACGTACGTCACAGCCACCTGGTCAAGAGCAGCCGTCTGCTGTCCTGCATCAGCAGCTGCCGGTGTGCCTGCATCATTCGCTTTGCTGCCGCAGCCTGCTGCGCCCAAAGCCATCAACCCTACCAAGACACCTGCTACCATTTTCTTCATTTGTTTCTTCATGATCATTCTCTCCTTTTATTGTTTTTGCTGCTCGCGATTAAAAAACGCTGTGATCTCTCGTTTGCAGGCGATCAATTCTTCTTGCAGCAGATCGCGGGGATAGGCCAATGACGACAGATCCAGCTCCCGCTCGATCACCCCGTCCGCCATCAGCACGATCCTCTGCCCCAAGACCAGCGCTTCGTCCAGATTGTGTGTCACAAAAATGATGCTCTTATGCTGCGTCTGCTCGATGCGGATGAGTTCCCGCTGCATAGCCTCACGGTTGAAATTATCCAGCGCCGCAAAGGGCTCGTCCATGAGGATCACCGCCGGATCACAGGCGATGACGCGGGCGATCGCCACGCGGCTCTGCATGCCGCCGGATAATTGATGCGGATAAGCTTCCGCAAAGCCGGTCAAACCGACCAATTCCAACAATTGCGCGATGGGATAGTCTGCCCGCTGCTTTTTGGCCAAGCCGAAAAGGATATTGTCTTGCACATTGAGCCAGGGCATCAGCCGCGGTTCTTGAAAGACCATGCCCACACCCTTGCCCTCCGGCAAAATGATCCGCCCGCCATCCGGCGCTTCTAGTCCGGCCAAAAGCCGCAAGAGCGTCGTCTTGCCGCAGCCGCTTTTGCCCAGAATGACCGTGATGCCATCTCCCGGCAGCTTAAGATCCAGTCCCTTGATCACTGAGACGGTCTGCTTTTGGATCTGATAAGATTTGTGCAGATCACATATTGCCAGCTCGTTCATCAGCCATCCCTCCATGCAAAAACTTTTTCAGCAGAAAGACCCAAACGCGGTCGCAGATGATGCCGATGATGCCAATGACGATGATGCCCACCAAGATCTTGTCCGACCGCGACATCACCTGCGCGTCCAGAATCATATAGCCCAAACCCTTAGACGCAGCGATCATTTCTGCGCCGATGATGGCCCGCCAGCTGTAGCCCATGCCAATGCGCATGCCCACCAAAATATCCGGCACTGCTGAGGGCAGCACGATGCGGAAAAATTTCTGCCAGCGGTCAAAGCCCAAAAGCGTGCCCACCTCCAAAAGCTTGGGGTCGCAGCCTTTCACGCCCTGTTCAATATTGAGAAACATCGGAAAAAACGCCGCCAAGATGATGATGATCACCTTAGAGGTCTCTCCAATACCTGTCCATAAAATCAAGAGCGGGATCAAGCTGATGGGCGGGATCTGCCGCAAAAATTCTAAAATATGCGCGTAGTACACGCTCTTTTTCGGCATGACGCCGGCCAGCACGCCGAAGAAAAACGCCAGGCCAAAAGCGATCAGGTATCCGGTGAATACACGTCTTAAACTGATGGCGACATGCCCGGCCAGCTGGCCATTGGCAAACATCGTCCAAAACGTCGCCCAAACCTTTTCCGGTGTTGGCAGCACATAATTGCTCACCTGACCCGAATGGCTGCACAGATACCATATGATCAAGACGACCACCGGTATGAGCGCCTGCTTCAGTTTTTTGATCAACCATTCTCTCACAGCCGGCCTCCTTTCCCAGACAAACAAAAAGTCCCTCTGCGTACAGACGCAAAGAGACTAGGTGATGGTCAAATATTTCTGATCTCGCCTTTTGACGCGGAAGGGCTCCTTGTCCTCAGTACGACTTCTCGCTGTGATGATTTCCAGTCGGGCGCACCCTCCCAGTTATCAATTTAAGTATAGACAAGCTGCTGGTCGTTTGTCAAGTCCCTGCCGCCGCTCTCCGGTCAAAGTCCTTTATCGCCAGTATTTTTTCCAATGATGCCTGCTCCCCAATACGTCTCCTGACGCAGGCAGTCGGCCGCTGCTTTACTGTCAAAGTGCAGATTGCCGTCACGGCCGCTGCCGATATGGACACCGCGCCGATTATGGCGGCCATGAAAATCCGTGCCGCCTGTGGCCAGCAGGTCATTCTTGCGGGCGATCGCCAGACACTGCTTCGTCCAAGCCGGCGTATTGGCGCTGTAATAGCACTCCATGCCCCGCAGGCCATAGTCCTTGAGCTGTCGCACATACGCCTCCAGCCGCACGGCATCGAGCTCAAGCGAGGCCGGATGGGCCAGCACTGCTATGCCGCCGGCCGCAGAGATCAATTCGATGGCTTGCTGCGGCGCCATTTTTTCCCGCTCGATCTTTTGAAAAGCCGGACCGCTCAAATAGCGCTTAAAAGCATCATCGACTGAGCCGGCATAACCTTTATCCACCAGAGCCTGTGCAAAATGCGGCCGCCCCAGCTGACGCCCGCGCACATAAGTGCGCACCTCCTCCAGCGTCAGCTTGACGCCCCGACTATTCAGCAGCGCAATGATCCGCTCACCTCGTCTCTCCCGTCCCTCGCGGAACCATTGACACGCTGCCAAGATCTCCGGCGCTCGCTGATCAAAGCCATAGCCCAAAATATGCAGCTCTGCTGCGTGCTGAGCATTGATCTCGATGCCCGGCACCACCGTTACGCCCAGCTCTTCGCCCCATCTCTCTGCCTCATCTAAACCATCGATGGTATCATGATCGGTCACTGCCATCAGCATAACGCCCGCAGCCTGAGCCAATTCCACCACTTCCTGCGGCGTATGCTCGCCGTCCGAAGCCGTCGTATGGATATGCAAGTCCATCATCTCACCCACGCTCCTTTCTCTATCTTTGTATGCCTCTCTATTCTAACACAAAAAGCGCTGCAATACACAAATCTCTCCCACATCAAAAAAGCCCCCGACAGCTGAGCAAAGCCCAGCCGCCAGAGGCAGATAACTTTTATTTCGTCTGTTCGAGGCACCACTTGGCCAGTTCCCCGCAGGAACCGATCCACAGGTCTTCTGCCTGCGTGATATGCGCCAAAACGTCCTCCAAAATTTTGATCTTGCCCGGTGAGCCGATGGACTGCGGCGTGAACTGCGCCACATACGCCAGACCATAACGATAATAGCCGTCAAATTCGTGCTGGTACGTCTTGGTCACCTGACTGTAGCTGGAGACGCGGCTTTGAGCGATGGGGAAGGCCGGTCCGTAGTTGAAGGCAAAATACGGAAAATCATGCAGCTCCCAGTGCATAGGGATCTCCAAAAGTGGCTGCCCAAACGGCAGATCCAGCCAATAGGGGCGGTCGTCATCATACAAGGAGCTGGAGTATAAGAAGCCTTCCTCCCGCGCCAGTTCCAGCGTCTCCAGCGTCAATTCGCCCTCCGGCGCACGGAAGCCGATGGGATCGACGCCGCTCACCTGGCGAAGCGCTTCCTTGCCCTGCACAAGCTCTGATCGCTGCTCTTCTCGGGAGAGCTGCGCCATACCGGTATGCGTGTGACCATGCAGAGCCAATTCATGGCCGTCAGCCAAAATTTTCTCGATGGCTTCTGGGTAATTCACCGCCACCAGACCAGGCACAAAGAAGGTGGTGTGCACATCGTAGTGTCTCAGCGTATAGAGCACGCGGTCCAGTCCGCGCTTGATGCCGTATTCGCCCATGGAAAGCGTCTTGGGACGGGTAATGCTCTCGGGAAACATTCCCAGCCAGAATTGATCAGCATCCAGATTGATCGTAAGTAATGCAGCGCAGCGCGCGCCGCCAGGCCATTTTTCAACAGCGGTCATGCTTATCCCTCCCTAGTAATTGGCCCGCCACCAGTCGGCAATTTCATGCCCTCTGGCAAACCAAACATCGTCATGGGTCAAAATGTGATCCAAAAGTTTTTCCAGCATCATGATGCGTCCTGGCGTGCCGATGATCTGCGGGTGCATCAAAAGCACGAAACACAGCCCGTAGCGGTAATAGCCGTCAAATTCCTGCTTGAAATTGGCATAGACCTTTTCAATGCCGGAGATACGGTCCTGCCCCGCTGGTTCCGGCGGGAAAATATTGTAGCCGAACTGGACAAAATCGTCCAGATCCCACTTCGGCGCTAATTCGATAAAGTCCGTGACCTGCCCGTCGATGATGGTGCGGTAAGGGCGGTCGTCGCCGCGCATAGAGCTGGAATACTGAAAGCCCAGCTCATAAAGCAGCCCCGCCGTTTCCCGTGACCAATCGCCGGAGGGCGTGCGGTAGCCGATGGCTTTTTTGCCGATAGTCTGCTCAAAAATATCCTGGCTGCGCAGGATGATCGCTTTCTGCTCCTCGCGGGTCAAGTCCACGAATCGCTCATGGGCGTAGCCATGATGACCGATCTCATGCCCCGCCTGATCGATCTCCCGCAAAAGTGCGGGATGATCCTCCATCACCTTAGCGGGCACAAAAAAAGTCGCTGGCAGCTGATAGCGGTCCAAAAGCTCCAGCAAGCGCGGCACCGAGCGTTTGGGGCCGTAATTGCCCACCGAATTGGAGCGGATGAAATCCTCCCCACCAGCATAGCCGCGGTTGCCATTGCGCCAAATGGTGTCGCCGTCCAGATCAAAGCTGAGCATGACGGCACAGCGCGCACCATTGGGCCATTTCAATGTTTCATACGTTGCTGTTTCTCCCACACGATTACCTCCCGTAAAAATGCAGCACATCCCCGCGCCTGCGGAGGATCTGCTGCATCTGTTTGCTTATAATACTTTGTCCAAAAATTGCTGTGCCCGTTCGGATTTGGGGCTGGCAAAAAATTCTTCCGGCGGCGCGACCTCGACCAGATAGCCGCCGTCTAAGAAACAGACCTTATCCGATACTTCTCTGGCAAAACCCATCTCGTGGGTGACTAAGGCCATGGTGATGCCGGTATGAGCCAAACTTTTGATGACCTCCAGCACCTCTTTGACCATTTCTGGATCGAGCGCTGAGGTCGGCTCGTCAAAAAGCAAGACTTCCGGTTCCATAGCCAGCGCTCGAGCAATAGCTACACGCTGCTTCTGACCGCCGGAAAGCTTGGAGGGATAGACGCTGGCTTTATCCCGCAGACCGACTCTGTCCAAAAGCTCCAGTGCCTTTTTCTCTGCCTGCGCCTTATCCAGTTTGTTGACAGTCATCGGCGCATAAGTCATATTGCGCAATACCGTCATATGCGGAAAAAGGTTGAAATGCTGGAAGACCATGCCCACGTTTTTGCGGATCGCGGCAATGTCGGTATTTTTGGCTGTAGTGTCTACGCCGTCGATGAAGACCTTGCCGCTGGTGGGCGTCTCCAAGAGATTGATGCAGCGCAGCAGGGTGGATTTGCCGGAACCCGACGGCCCAATGATGGCGACGACCTCCCCCTTGGCAATTTCCAGAGAAATATCCTTGAGCACTTCCAGATCCTTAAATTTTTTCGAGATATGTTCGATCTTAATCACTGACCCGCGCCCTCCTTTCCAGACGATTGCCGATAAAGGTCAAGATCATGACCAGGACATAATAGACTAATGCTGCCACAATAAAGGGTTCAAACGCCCGAAACGTCTTGGTCTGCACCAGTTGTGCCCAGCGCATGACATCGCCCACGGCAATGATGGTCACCAAGCTGGAATCTTTGAGCAGCGCAATGCTTTCGTTGACTAAAGAGGGCAGAATGTTTTTGAAGGCCTGAGGAAAAATGATGTCGATCATCATTTTCGTCTTGGGCACGCCCAAAGCCATCGCCGCTTCCCACTGCCCCTTATCGACAGACAAGATGCCGCCGCGGATGGATTCAGAAATATACGCAGCAGAGTTGAGTCCAAAGGTGAGCACGCCGGCTTGCAGAGGCGTGGGCACGATAGCCTGTCCCGTCAGCTGCGGGGTAGCGAAGTAGATCAGCATCAACTGGACCAACAGCGGCGTGCCGCGAAAAAACGACGTGTACGCTCGGCCCAGCCAAGCCAGCAGTCGGAAACGGGATACTTTGATCAAGGATAAAAGCGTTCCCCAGATAAAGCCCAACACCGTCGAAAACAGCGTAAACTCTAACGTCAAAAAGATCGCCGAGCGCAGCATCGGCAGGTACGGCGTCAAGCTGGAAAAATCGAACATCAAATAAACCTCCTTTGACCGATCAGCGATCGGCGCTTGAAATATGTAGGGATGCTGACATAATCATGCCAGCATCCGCCTGGTGGTGCTTTCTAACTGTGCTTATTCAGCTTTGGCAGCACCAGATGGCTGATCTGCATTCTGCTCAGCCAACAGGGATTCTACCTGCGCATTGTATTCCTCAACGAAATCCTCGCCCAGCCATTTCGCAAAGATCTCATCCATGGTGCCGTCTTCCTTCATTTCAGCTAAGATTGCATTGATCTCTTCTACATAAGGAGAGCCTTTGGGCAGAGCGATAGCATAGCTGTCCTCAACGACCAAGGTGCCTGGGACGATGTACATGGCCAGCTGGTCATTGTTTTTGACGAATTCGCCTGCCTGATAGGAGTCAAAAAGACCTGCCTCGATGCGGCCATTGATGATATCCTGAACGACCAAGGGAGTGCTGTCAAATTCTTGGACTGTAGCGTCTTTGATCTTAGCAGCCTGGTTGGCATAGGTGGTACCTAAAGAACAGCCGATGGTCTTGCCTTCCAGCGCTTCCAATGTAGTATAAGGCGCATCTTTCAAAGTGATGATCGCTGTCTGCGGATAGAAGTAAGAATCGGTGAAATCAACGGTCGCTTTTCTATCCTCAGTTGGAGAAATGCCCGAGATGATGATGTCTGCATGACCGCTGGTCAAAGCGTTGACCAAACCATTGAAGGCCATATCTTCGATCTTGAAGGTGACGCCCATTCTCTCAGCGATGTGGTTGGCAATATCGATGTCGATACCCATGTAAGAATCATTTTCCTCATCGATGGTCTCAAACGGCGGGAAAGTTGCGTTGATCGCCAAGACCCATTCCTTTTTGTCGGCGGCATTTGGCTGCTCGCCTTGCTGCTCAGTTTGCTGCTGCGGTTCATCTTGCTTAGGCTGCTCTGCTTTTTGACCGCAGCCAACAGCCATGGTGCCCATCAGCGCGACCAGCAATACTGCGCAGATGGTTTTTCTCTTGAACTTGAACATGGTGTTTCCTCCTAAAATAATAATATATGGCAAGGCAGCCATCTTTTTTAGCCGCCCTCAACCACTTCAACCTCTCCCTCTAAGGAATGCTGATCTCTCCCGCAGGCCATACCCGCCGCCCCGCTGGCGGTGTGGGATAAGCCCGTTTGCTCATCGTCAGATGCTGCACGGCCAGCATTTCTGCGGTCGCTGCTGCTATCTTAGCCGGATCGATGACCGGTACGTGAAGCCTTTCACTTAATGGCTCAGCCCAGCCCAAAAACGACAAACATCCTAAGACCAAGACCTGTGCTCCAGCGTCCAGGGCCTGTGTCCCTGCTGTGCACAGCTTGTCCAAGGTGAGTGCCTCATCCTTGTGCAGCTCGGCCATATCCATATCGATGGAGACCACGGCAGCCAGCCGCTCTGGCGCCACTCCCGCTGCGTAAGCAAACATTTTCTTTTCCGGGATCCGGGCTGCACCTGTCGTCAATAAGCCCACATGATAGCCTAGATTGACGGCTGCCAAAAGCGCACATTGCCCAGCTCCAACAACCGGGATCTGCAGCGCCTCTCGACAGGCAGTGAGCGCTGGATCACTGAAACAATAAAGCACCACAGCGTCATAGCCCTCCCGCTCCGCCTGCTGAGCCAAGCCCACGATCTCCGGCCCGGCAGCGATCACATCCAGCGCGGAATCGATGACCACCTGATGCTTCTCTAGGCATACCATATCCAGCATCGTATCCGGCCGCACCACCGCGCTCAGGATCTCCACCCGCTGAGCCAGCTCCTGCGCCGTCATCCCGTAATCCGGATTGATGATCTTGATCCTCATGATCTTCCTCCCTAATAGGCAGTAAATGACTGCCGTTTTATTATCGCCTACTCTTCAGTATTGGTCAATATCTTTTCCGCAAAATCTTCTAAAGATACCGCTCTTTTTTGCGCCGGCCGCACCGCTTCCAAACGGTAGATCGGAAGCCCCTGCCGGACGTATTTGGTCTCGTATTCTGTAGCGACATTATCCTCTGGCAATTTCTTGTACATATCCAGCTGGATATTTTTGAGCTGCCAGCCTGCACCAGCCAAAGTATTCAGCGAATACTCGAAGAATCCCTGATTGTCGGTCTTTTGGTGGAGCTCTCCGCCTTCAGATAAAATTACTGCATACTGCTCCAAAAAACGTTCATGGGTCAGGCGGCGTTTGCGATGGCGGTACTTCGGCCAAGGATCGGAAAAATTGAGATAGATGCGCGCCACCTCACCCGGTGCAAAAATATCTTCCAAAAGCTCTGCATTGAGCCAGACCATACGCAGATTAGGCGGCAGGCCGCCTTGCTTTTCCATGCGCTCCACAGCTTCCAGGACCATTTCCTCGATCACTTCGATGCCGATAAAATTGCACTCTGGGTGCTGGCGCGCCATGGTGCTGATGAACCGCCCCCGTCCCGTGCCTACTTCGATATGGATCGGCTGCTCATGATCAAATAGCTTCTGCCACTGACCGCGGCAGCCCATTGGTTCTAAGATCACTTGCTCATAGCCTTGCAGGGCTTCCTTGGTGCCCTGTCGTCTTCTTACTCTTGCCACTGACTTGTTCCTCCATTTGCGCGATGTTTTTAAGAAAGCGTAAGTTCTACCGGACAGTGGTCGCTGCCCATGATCTCTGTATGGATGGCAGCATCAGCCAGTCTTTCTGCCCAACGCTTTGATACGAGAAAATAATCGATCCGCCATCCTGCATTTTTGGTCCGCGCCTGAAAACGGTACGACCACCAGCTGTAGACGCCGGTCACTTCCGGATAAAAATACCGGAACGTATCGATGAAGCCCGCCTGCAAAAGCTCCGTGAACTTGCCCCGCTCCTCATCAGAAAAACCCGCATTGCCCCGATTGGTCTTGGGGTTTTTCAAATCGATCTCTTCATGCGCTACATTAAGATCCCCGCAGATGATGACGGGCTTCTTTTCATCCAAAGCCAAGAGATAGGCGCGGAATGCGTCCTCCCACTGCATCCGATAATCTATACGCGCCAGCTTGTCCTGCGCATTGGGCGTATACACATTGACCAGATAAAAATCGGCAAACTCCAGCGTGATCACTCGACCTTCATGATCATGCTCTTCGATGCCCAGACCATACTGCACGCTGAGCGGTTCTTCCTTGCAAAATACTGCCGTTCCGGAATAGCCTTTTTTCTCTGCACTGTTCCAGTATTGATGATAGCCCTCCAGGGTGAGGGGCAGCTGTCCCGGCTGCATCTTCGTCTCCTGCACGCAGAAAATATCTGCGTCCACCGCCCGGAAATACTCCAAAAATCCTTTATCAACACAGGCTCTGAGCCCATTTACGTTCCACGAGATCAATTTCATTTCTATTGCCTCCTTGCTTACAGTCTCCTGGCTAGTATACCATAGATCCGTCTCTCTTTGACAGAAAAAATATGGCCGAAATGCTATTCTATTTATACCTCCGTCGGCTGACAAACCATTCATAAAGCAAAATTTTTTTATGAACTGCGGCAAATCTATTTACATCTTGTCCTGAAGTGTGCTATTATAATAGCTATAATTAGCTGCAAGATGGAGGAGTGAGATTCTCTCGCTGCTCAAAAATTTTAATCTAACTTAGGAGTGAATGAAATGCAAGATTTAGACAGCAACACATTTGAAGAAATCATTTATGACGAGGGAGAAGCATGCTTAGTTATTTTCTCCCGCAAATCCTGCCATGTTTGTCAGGAAGTTCATCCTCTCTTGGATGAAATCGAACCAGATTACGAAGGTAAATTTGGTTTCTATCATGTAGACGTTGAGGAACAGAAACCATTATTCCAGAGATTCTCTCTGAAAGGTGTTCCCCAGGTTCTGTACTTCAAAGACGGCGAGTTCTTAGGCAAAATGGCCGGCAAAAAAGAAGAGCAGGAATACAGAGATAAGATCGAATCCATCATCAACGGCTAATTGATGTCAATAAAAATGCCCCCAGGCCATTACCTGGGGGCATTTTTATGCACCTATCCGCATTCCTCAGCTCAACTTTTCCTGGCCAAAGCTTAGCGCCAACAGGCTTTTCTCCCGTATAAAAAAGTTTACTGATCATTTGTTCCTCCCCCACTTTGTCATCAAGGAGGCTGCCACTCGATAATGTCTGATACTGCACCTAAAGCCGTCAGCCCTACGCTGACCCGCTGGCTCCATTTGCTCATCATGGGCCTGTTATTTGCAAGCGGCTGGTTTTTGCCGTCCTTATCCACCATCACCCCCTTTGGCCTAAAGGTCATCGGCATCTTTATGGCCATGATCTACGGCTGGATGTTCGTCGGGCTGATCTGGCCCAGTCTGTGCGGGATGCTTTTGCTCAGCCTGGCTGGACTGGGCACAGCCAAAGCCGTTTTCGGCCAAGGCTTTGGCAGCGAGATCGTGCTGCTCATCATCTTTTTCAGCATTTTCACCAAATGGCTGGAGGAGATCGGGCTCACCAATACCTTTGCCCAATGGCTGCTGACCCGCTCCTTCCTCAGCGGCCGGCCTTATCTGTTCATCTTCATGATCTTCTGTGTCACTTTTCTCTGCGCCTTCTTCGTCGGCATTTATCCAGCCATCTTTCTGATGTGGGGCATCTGCTACCGCCTGCTTAATAATCTCGGCTGCGGCAAACGCACCAAGACCAGCGCCTATATTTTGATCGGCATCGCTTACGTCTCCATCATGGGCATGACCATCAAGCCCTGGAGCAGCTGGTCCATGCTGGGCATCAATGCCCTTGCCGAATCCACTGGCGAAAGCTTTGAATTTTTGCCCTACAGCTTTTTCATGCTCACTGTGTCTCTAGTCAGCATCGCTCTCTATCTGCTGGCCGGCCGTTTCCTCCTGCACATCGATACCACGCCGTTTCAGACAGCCGATTACGATCTGGGGCCAGTGGGCGTCATCGCACTGGTCATCGTCGTGCTCTGCCTCTTCACCGATCAGCAGAAACCTCTGCTGGATTTTGCCCGTCTGGCGGCGCAGGGCATCCCCTGGAATATGATCTGCCTCCTGGCAGCTGTCGGCCCCTTAGGCACTGCGCTCATGCATCCAGAGACCAATATCACGCCCACCATTTTGCAGGCGCTGAGACCCCTCCTGGCCGGGCAGAGCCCCTTCGTCATGTACGCCTTGATCACGATGCTGGCTGTGCTCTTGACCCAATTTATGAATAACACTGTCCTTTTGGTGGCGCTGACCCCCATGCTCTGCCAGCTTTCCGGCCTCATCGGCGCTGATCCCAAGATCATCACCGCTCTGCTGATCTTTGGCCTGTCCGCTGCCATGGCCACTCCCGGCGCCTCCTCCCGCGCAGGCCTCGTCTTCGGCAACGCCGAATGGATCACCACCAAGGACGCCTATCTCCAGGGCATCCTCTCCGTCTGCTGCATCATGATCGCCCTGCTTGTGGCCGGCCTGCCGCTGGGCATACTGCTCTTTGACTGATTCATCTGATGCTCCCCTCCACTCGGTTGGGAGCATTTTTATACCCTAAAAAGGAGCCTCCCGAAGAAGGCTCCCCTTTATAAGCAGCTTAGAAATAATGCTTGCTGTTGCCAAACTCCCGCACATCCATCAGCGCTTCACCGAACCGCTGATAATGCACCACTTCTCTTTCCCGCAAAAAGGCCAGCGGTGCGATGATATCCGGATCGTTGGTCAGATTGATCAACCATTCGTAAGTGATGCGCGCCTCTTCCTCCGCAGCCAGATCCCGCGTCAGATCCACGACCGGATCGCATTTGCTGGAAATATAATCCGCAGTCCAGTTGTAACCGTTCGGGTCAGTGTAATAAAGCCCCTTGCCGTGCAGCACATAATATTTATCCAAGCCAGCCGCCTTGATGTCCGCGACAGAAGCATTGTTCATGATCTGATAGACCATCGTTGCAATGATCTCCACATGCGCTAATTCTTCTGTGCCGATGTCTGTCATCAGCGCCTTGGTTTTGCCGGTGGGCATGGTGTAGCGCTGGGTCAGATACTGCAGTCCAGCAGAGAGTTCACCTGATGGCCCTCCGTATTACAATAGGAT
>CABVBB010000012.1 GCA_902496505.1 uncultured Peptococcaceae bacterium | reverse complement strand
TCCCTTCTGGAATCAGTGTTTTATTTCACTGTCTTCCTTATAGGGAGCATATCAGACAAATCACCATCAGGAGGTTTGCTAAAAATATCTAACGACGATATTAGTTTATTATGGTGGGGCCTAATTTGTAAAGCGCAGTTATCTAGCGCAGCTTCATAGCTCGGCAATACCAATACGCTGGAGATAATGATAGGTCTGGTCATAATAATCAGGCTGGCGGGTGTGGTCAGTATCACTGCCAGCAGGAATAAAAATAGCCATACCCTGTCTGGCTCGAGTGAGTAGTACCCGATAGGCGTTTTTGAGATACAGTTTTTTTTCTTCGGAGGCGATGTGATTCCAATGATTGCCGACAAAGCTATAGTAAGTCCAGTTTTGACCGTCAAAACGGAAATCAGCATCCCAGGCTACTAGAGAATAGTCCAGCTCTAGTCCTTGGATATCAAATTCTGTGACGACATCTTCTAAAGCATAGCTAGAGCGGACGTCGTTTTTGCCGTTTAAAAACCAATTGGCAACAGAAATTTCGTTTTTGACAAAGATACCCTCTGGCTTGAGGCGTAGAGCACCACTGCTGGCGAGCATACCGTAGCGTGTGGTCCCGGGAGAGCGTTCGCGCACCCAATTTTTGGCTTTGCTGAGGTCGCGAGTGATAACAATGGGATAGTTGTCGCTAATGCGTTGGTAGAGCGCTTGGGCGACGGCGGTATCAGCATCGAGGAGAGCTTTGACAAAGGCAGCCAAATCTGGTGTCCGGAAGGAACGGATAGAGGTTGCTAGGTGTAAGTTTTCCCTTTCGTAGGTCTGGAGTCCGGCGAGCATGTCAGTCCAGCTGCGACCGCGGCGATACTCATCGTCATTAAGCTGTGGGGTAATATAAACATCCCAATGGGGAAAGGCTCTACGCAGGGAATCAAACCATTCTGGTAAGCCGGCCTCACCGGTGTTGATTTCTTGGCCACCACCAACTAAACAAATGATCACTGCCCAATCATGATGGCGATCCATGGTGCTGATCAAAAATTCTGGCTCACTGTAGGGAAAATTAGCCAGGCCTTTTTTGGAGGACATGAATTTTTGGATCATCTCATGGGTCCAAGCGCGTTGGGCTTCATCAAAGATGGCCACTTTTTCAGGGGGGATATTCTGATTGCCGACAAAGGAATCGCGGTATTTGTGAATGATTTGGATAAAGGCCGCTGTACTGCGCAAGGCATCGGCTTTGGAAACGCGATGGCCGCGCTGCTTTTCTTGCGCTACTTTATCACGGGCCAGTGCTTCTTGGAGTACAGTGACCAGGGGATAATTGCCGGATAAAAACACGGCGTGTTCGCCCTGCTGGGCGTCTGAACGCTCGATAGCGATATTGAGCCCGACTAAGGTTTTGCCGGCCCCAGGCACACCTGTTACAAAGCAGATGGATTTTCGGTGGTTTGCTTTGCTGTATTCAATGATCTGATTGAGCTCATCTGTGGTGACGGTCAAATTTTCGGCGCCAGCATCACTGCGGGTGATGTCGTGCACATTATGCCCACGATACAAGGCTTGCGCAGCTTCTACAATGGTGGGGGTGGGCAGGTATTCCGAGTGTTCCCAAGCAATGTAGTCAAAGGCGGGTTCGTGATAGTGCGCTGCAATATAGGTGATGGCAGCGCCAATATTTTCGGCATTGCAGCGCAGGGGCTCAATAATGCGTTCGCGTGTGCGCAGGACATTTTGCATACGAGGGGCGTTCGTGGAGATCATCATGGGGACTAGGAGCTTGTCGTGACTTTCCTTCTGAAAGTTACGCAAATCTAGGGCGTAGTCATACACCTGGTCATAGGTGGACTGGCGGTATTCGGTATCGCCGCATTTGAACTCGAGCAGGAATACGATGTTTTTGTGAAGGACTACGGTATCTACCCGTTTTCCCATGCGGGGAATGGTATATTCAAAAATCACGCGGCCTTCGTCGAGACGGCGTAACTGATCTTTGAGAATAGCAATCTCTGCTTCCCAAGTATTATTCTGTAGAAGAGAGGTCTCTGCGGAGATATCATTGGCATGAATGATGCCTAAGATTTCTGAAGGAGATTGCTGCAAAAACTGGGGAAGGGATGCGGAATAGTAGGATCGCAAGTTGCGCATAGGGTATTATTCATCTCTTTCGCTATTTTTAGGGAGGATATGGTTTGGCGCTGCTCTGGCCCGTCTGATTGGAGCCAGCAGCGATTAGCTTGTGGCGCTATTGAGATTATTTTACAGCAAGTCGGATAAGAAAAACAGCTTGATGACGATTTTTGATGAATTTTTTCGCGTGTAATGTAACGAAAGGGGCTTATAGCGGATAAATGGAGTGAAGGGAGGGAAGCAGGTGACCAACTGGGAAGCGATCTACAAAGAGGAGTCTCATCTGGTGTATCGGTATCTGTTGAGTCTATGCCATGAGGAAGGGGTGGCCGAGGAACTGACGCAGGAGACATTTTATCAGGCGGTGCGCTCGGCCAAAAACTTTGATGGGTCGTGCCGTTTATCGACTTGGCTGTGTCAGATCGCTAAGCATTTGTGGTATCAGGAGCTTGATCGGCGCAGGCGGCGGGCGTGTGTGGCTTTGACGGAGGATGTGGTCTCAGCTGAATTGGGTCCGGAGGAGCAGAGTGCGCTGCAAAGCGAGAAGATGCAGCTGATGAAGCGTATCCACATTTTGGAGGAGACGGCCAAGGAGGTCGTGCTCTTGCGGCTGACGGGGGCGCTGTCTTTCCGGGAGATCGGGGAGATATTCGGCCGCAGTGAAAATTGGGCGCGGGTGACGTTTTACCGAGCTAAGCAAAAATTGACCAAGGAGGAATAGGTGTGGTGGATTGTGCAGTGATCAAAGACCTTTTGCCCAGTTATCTGGATGGGTTGACCAGTACGGAGAGCAATGCGCTGGTGGAGGCGCATTTGGCGCAGTGTGGGGATTGCAGACGGTATTATGAGGAGATGCGTTTGGAGGCGGAGAAACCGCCTGAGGCAATGGAGAAGAAGCTGCATATCCTGCGTGGGTTGAACCGCCGCGTCTGGCGGGCTGCGGCAGTGACGGCGGCGGTGTGCGCGCTCCTGGCAGCGGGAGGGGCGTATTTTTTCGGCTGGGGCTGGGCGGTGGATCGGGAGGATGTGGCCGTATCTTATAGCTATGAAGACGGCGTGTTGCTTTTTGAATTGACGCTTGCAGACGGACGGGTGCTTAATGCCCATTCGGAGCAGACGGCGGAGGGGCAGGTGCTGAGGCTTCGGGAAAGTCTGGCAGGGCTGGGGGATGACCGCGGCAAGACGCCGGGCGTTTTTACCTATGGTATCCATTGTCCTTCCGTTGACGGGGTGGTGCAGCCTTTCCGAGAGGGCGCGCAGTTGACGCTGGAGTTCGCTGATGGGGCGGAGACGTATGCGCTGGATCAAATCGCCAGAGAATTGGACGTCTACTAAAGTATAGATAAGACATAAAAGAATTTGATCATCTCTCCGCGATCGGGCTGAAAAGCCGTCAGCAAGCAGGCTGGCGGCTTTTGGTCATGAAGAAAATACGCTTGACAAGGCAGGGTTTAAAAGCTAATGTAAAGAATACAATAAAAGAGTTAGCAAAAGCTTAACGATGAGAGCGGAGGGAATGAGCATGAGGACCTGTGCTTATAGATTACAACTGAAAAAGATCGTGCTGACGATGATTTGCCTAGCGGCCTCTATGGGACTTCTCAGCGGCTGCGGCAATGAAGCGAAAGCGGTGAATGGTGCCATGGATATCGATTTGAAGTCGTTGCCGACGGAAATGGTGGACCCGATGCAGTGGTCTGATGATCCGGAGGCCATCTATCTGCTGGCGGAGCTGCCGGAGGATGATATTTATTTGTACGGCTTGGGAGATAAGAGCCACGTCCTGCTGAGACAAGGCGAGCAGCGGGCGCTTTTGGATTGGGAATATATCACGCCGCGTTTGATCCTGCCGGAAATGCACTTCGCGGATTATGACGGCGACGGCGGCAAAGAATTGGCCGTGGTCTTGTATGTCGGCTCGGGCACTGGTGTATCAGTGGAGGAGCTGCATATCGTCAGCTGGCGGGGCGCAGAAGCGGTGGACTATCTCTACCATTCGGAGGACTATAAAAATCAGCTGGCGGAGCAGACCAAATGGAGCTATGATGCGGATAATAAAAAGGCCACTCTGCACTGCGGCTATTTGGACGTTTACCTGCCGGAGGGTGCAGACACGCACTATGACGAAGTCGAGGGCATTGCAGATTTTGGCAGTCAGGTGGATTTTGAGCTGACAGACGACGGCAAGATCAAAGCCCGTTTTGCGCTGGGCCTTTTGCGGCCTGAGCAAGCGTCGCCCGATTATCACGGTGTGATCAATGCAGAAGTGAGCTTCCGCAAGGGAAAATTCAGCATGGACCCCAATACCATGATCTACAAAGAAGAGATGTAAACGAAACGCCGGACTCTAGGTCCGGCGTTTTTTGGCATGCGTTTAGAGGGTGATGGTATCGCCGCAGGCGAGGTAGGATAGCGCTGGCAGCTGGCTTTTGAGCTGCTGGTAAGCCTCTTGACCGGTGCAGTGGCAGGTGTAAAACTGGGTCTGGGGATAGGAGCAGGCCAAGAGCGATAGCGTTCAGCAGGGAGGCGGGAACGGTCTTTTTGGTGAGCGGATCGTAGAGATGGTAGCCGCCGACGCAGAGATCGGGCGTGCAGGCGGCGCTTGAGCCCGATGGGCACCTTGAGGAAAGCGAGTTTGCTGTAGTGCGGCTCAAAGGCGCTTTTTTGGGCGTAGATCTTGGCAGTGGTATTGAGCGATAGAAAACGGGCCAGCGCGCCGCCGTGATCGAGATGGCCGTGCGAAAGGATGACCGTATCGACCTGCGTCAGGTCGATGCCTTTGCGGCGGGCGTTGTCAAAAAGCGTGCAGTCAGGCCCCAGATCAAAGAGGAGCTTGTGCCTCTGGGTCTCGATATAGAGCGCTAGGCCGTGCTTGGCCTGGAGCGGGGAATGGCTGTGGTTTTCGACGAGAGCGGTGATCTGCATAGCGTCCTCCTATGGGTAGTCGTGTGCCCTTATTATAAAAAGATAGCGGCAGATGCGCAATATTTTTATCCCACATCGTACTTAATTTCACATTGACAAGGTGCACGGCGTTTGTTATGATAAAAAATGTAGCGTGGGCAGGATGCCCACAGTAGAATGGTTGGCCTCCTCAAGGCGAGGATGGGACTGACGCAATATCATAGTGGAGTACGGGAGGACGGTTGAAATGAAGCGATTATTTCACAGGTCTTGTTGTGCCCTGCGCCGGATGCGGTCGGCAGCTGGCGCGGGGGGCCTGTTTTTTTATTGCCTTTCTTCGGGAGAATGAACGCACAGATCTTAAACGAAGAGAGGACGATAAAAAATGGCTGCAAAATTGATTTTACTCTTGGGATTTTTTGCTTGTATGGTGGCGGTGGGGATCTATGCCCGCCATAGTGCGCAGGATGTGGACGGCTTTGTTTTGGGCGGGCGCTCAGTGGGGCCGTGGCTGACGGCATTTGCTTACGGGACGTCGTATTTTTCGGCGGTGGTCTTCGTGGGCTACGCAGGACAATTCGGCTGGAAGTACGGGCTGTCGGCGACGTGGATCGGCATCGGCAATGCGCTGATCGGTTCGCTCTTAGCCTGGGTGCTTTTGGGGCGGCGGACGCGGGTCATGACCCATCATCTGCATGCGGCTACCATGCCGGAGTTTTTTGGCAAGCGCTATGGCAGTGAGAAGATGAAGATCGTGGCCTCGGCCATCATTTTCATTTTCCTGGTGCCTTACACGGCTTCGATCTACAATGGCTTGTCGCGGCTGTTCGCGATGGCGTTTGATGTGCCGTATGTGACGTGTGTCATCGTCATGGCGGTGCTGACGGGGGCGTATGTGATCTTGGGCGGCTACATGGCGACGGCCATCAATGATTTCATTCAGGGCATCATCATGCTGGTGGGCATCGCGGCAGTGATCGCGGCGGTGCTGAGCGGGCAGGGCGGCTTTTATAACGCCATCCATGAACTGGCGCTTTTCGCCAGTGATGTGCCGGTGACAGCCGGTCAAGAGGGGGCCTTCACCTCGTTTTTCGGGCCGGACCCGTTAAATCTCTTGGGGGTCATCCTTTTAACGTCGCTGGGAACGTGGGGCCTGCCGCAGATGGTGCACAAATTTTACGCCATCAAGGATGAGAAATCCATCAATACAGGCACGGTCATCTCGACGTTATTTGCCATCATTATCGCTGGCGGATCGTATTTCTTGGGCGGCTTCGGCCGATTGTTCGACGGCCCGGCGATCTACAATGGCCAGGGCGGCATCGTCTATGACAGCATCATTCCGGCGATGCTCAGCACACTGCCGGACATTTTGATCGGCGTTGTGGTGGTGCTGGTGCTCTCCGCGTCTATGTCCACGCTGTCGTCGCTGGTGCTCACGTCCAGCTCGACGCTGACGCTGGATTTTCTGCGGGGCACGGTGATGAAGGAGATGAGCGACAAGACGCAGCTGTTCCTCATTCGGCTGCTGATCGTCTTCTTCATCGCGCTATCCGTGGTGCTGGCTTTGGACCCGCCCACCTTTATCGCGCAGCTGATGGGTATTTCCTGGGGCGCGCTGGCGGGAGCGTTCCTGGCGCCGTTTTTCTACGGCCTGTACTGGAAAAAGGTGACCGCCGCCTCGGTGTGGACGTGCTTCGCTTTTGCTATTGTGCTCACGGTGTCCAACATCTTTTTGAAATTCACCCCCTCGTCCATCGTAGCCGGTGCTATCGCTATGCTGGCGGGACTGGTCATCGTGCCGGTGGTCAGTCTCCTGACGCCCAAGCCTGACGCGGCCAAAGTCGCGGCCATCTTCTCCTGCTATGAGGAGCAGGTCTTGGTGCCGCAGAATCGCTCACTGGTGATCGACAGCACCAAAGAGGAACACGCCGCAGAGCACACGGCAAGTGCAGCATTATCATAAAGAGCAGGAAATGACAGGCTGGAGGATAGGGTCCTCCAGCCTTTTTGGCGTGTCATTATAATAAAAAACTGTATGCTTATAGCCGAACCTTATTGGACGGTGCCAAAAATGCCGCTTATACTGAGTATAGACAAAGAAAACGTGACAACCATACTCTGCGGCGCTGGGCGTCTGTGGGGAGAAAACTTGAGGTGACAGACATGGATGAATCAAAATTGAGCCCCATTGGACAGGCAAATTTGAAAGGCGTGCGGGAAGGACAGAAGGTCTATCGGGCGTTTGCTGAGACCTGCCAAAACGCCATGGCCATCAATACCGCGCTGCTTTTAAAAATACTTGCGGACAACAAGGATACAGCATACGGCCGCCAATACGGCTTCGGAGAGATCACTTCCATCGCGGAATATCAAAAACGGGTGCCGCTCATCACTTATGACGACATCAAAGACTACACGGAGCGCATGACGGAAAAGGGCGAGGAAAATCTTTTGACCGCCTATCCGGTGATCCATTTCTCCAAGACTTCCGGCACCACGGGAGAACCGAAGCGTATCCCTTTTACTGATGAAATGGCTAAGGTGCACGCAAAATATGGCATCGCTTATCAAGATGGTCTCTTGGGCGATAAGATCGGTCTGGAATGGGTGGACGGCAAAAAGATCAGCCTCTTGGAAGCGGGCATCAGCACGCTGCCCAGCGGCCACACCTTTGGCTCTTTTTCCGGCAAAACGATCTTGGACTGCCGAGATGCGCTGGGGTATCTCTTCACCTCGCCGGCAGAGGCGATGATCCCTGACAAGACGACGGAGACCCGCTATCTTTACGCTCGCTACGCGCTGATGGAGCGTCAGGTCACCGGGGCGTTCTGCGTGACGTACAGCTCGGTGGTAGAATTCATGCGTTATATCGAGAAAAACTGGGCCATGCTGGTCAAAGACATCGCCGCGGGCACCATCGATCCGTCCATCCAGATGAATGACGAGGTACGGGCGGGACTGGAGGCCAAATTGGCGCCGCTGCCTGAGCGGGCGGAGGAACTGGCGCAGATCTTTGCCCAGGGCTTCGATGAACCCATCGCGCCCAAGCTCTGGCCGCGCTGGCAGTACCTGGTGGGCGTAGGCACCGGCGGTTTCGCCATTTATGCGGAGATGCTGCGCCGCCGCTATCTGGGCGAGCAGGTGAAGCAGTATCATGTGGGCTTATTTGCTTCGGAGGGGCATTTCAGCGTGCCGCTGGATGTGGACAGCAATGAATCCGTTTTGATCCCGGATAGTTTGTTTTATGAATTCCTGCCGCTGGGCGAAGAGGACCCCAGCAAATGTGTGACCTTGGATCAGGTGGAAGTGGGCCAAAGCTACGAGGTCATCTGCACCAATCTGGCGGGCTTGTATCGCTACCGGATGCAGGAGGCCGTCAAGGTAGTGGGCTGGTACTACGGCGCGCCCAAGATCGAATTCCTCTACCGCATCAATCAGACAGTGAGCATGATGGGCGAAAAGACCACTGAAGTGGCCATCGGCCGGGCAGTGGCCTTGACCGTGCAGCAGCTGGCGGTGGGGCTGGAGGAATACTCCGTTTATCCCGACCATACAGCCGATCCGTTGTGCTACCACTTCTTCATGGAGACGGACGCACTGCCCCCAGGGGTCGGCGTGGAGGAGATCCGCCGGACGCTGGAAGAGCATCTCTGTCAGATCAATCCTTCTCTGGGCGATAAGATCAGCCGCCGCCTGCTGGGGCCCATCCAGCTCGAGCTTTTGCCCGCCGGCA
This sequence comes from uncultured Peptococcaceae bacterium, assembly GCA_902496505.1. GTDB lineage: Bacteria > Bacillota > Peptococcia > Peptococcales > Peptococcaceae > CABVBB01. The sequence goes on along the minus strand of CABVBB010000012.1, from coordinate 5,515 downwards.
CCTACCAGCGCTATCGCCGGCAGAGGGTCATGGCTGGCGCCAGCGCGATGCAGATGAAGCCGCCTCATGTGCTGATCGATCAAGCGCAGGCAGACTTTTTCAACGCCGCCGCTTTAGGGGTGATGGCTCATGACACCCTATGAGGAGCTAAAGGGACTGTCTAAGGACGTCGTTGCCGCCGCCTGGCAGCAGCAGTGCGGCCATTGCCGAGCGGTGCAGGAGCGGGTGCTTTTGGATATCTTAGCGCGCGCCAAAGATACAGAGATCGGCCGCAGATTTCACTTCGACCAGATCAAAAGCATCGCCGATTACCAGCGGCAGGTGCCCGTCATGGAGTATGGTGATTTCCAGGCGGCCATCACCGCTATGGCTGATGGGCAGAGCGACGTGCTCTTTAGCGGCGTCCCGAAACTATTTCTCCAGACCTCCGGCACTACCGGTCAGCCCAAGCTGGTGCCCGAAAGTTTCCTCGGTTCAGAGGTGCGCTACATGGTGCAGCACGTGCGGGAATGCTACGCCAGTGAAGCCACCGTCAACGCGCTGAAAAAAAACAAGCGCTTCGCCGAATTGGCTGCGCGCAAAAATTGGGGCGCGCCGGAAGCAGTAGGCCGTCGGCAGGTCTTTCGCGATATGCACGTCCTGCCGCTGGTCACCGCCGCGCCGGCCCAGCGTTCGGCCGGCGGCGCACCGATCGATTTCGCTTCCAACGTCAGCGCCCGTAAGAACAATACGCCGCCGCTCATGACCTATCCGTTAGAGATCGCCCGAGTAGCGGATAAGGAGGCGGTCATGTATCTTTTCATGCTCTTTTCGCTGCGCTTCGACGACATCGTAGAGATCGCCGGCAATCACGCCGGACGGCTCACGGCCATGATCGATTATGCCCGTGAGCACAGCCAAGAGCTCATCTGTGATCTGCGCTGCGGCACGATCTCCGCAAGGCTCAGTCTCACCGCAGAAGAACGGCAGATGCTCGAGCCCTATTTGCAGCCGCTGCCTGAACGCGCCGATCAGCTGGAACACATCCGGCAGAGCGCAGACTTCACGCCGCGTTTCTATTGGCCGTATCTTTCCGGCTGTATCTTCTGGCTGTCCGGCAGCGTGAGCCGCCAAGTGCACGAGCTGGACGGCCTATTGCCCGAATCTGCCATCTGCATGGACGTAGGCTATGGGTCCAGCGAGCTCAAGATCAATATCCCCACCCGTGCCAACAGCGGCGTCGGTACACTGGCTGCCTTCGCCGGTTTTTTTGAATTCCGCCGCACCAGCGACGGCGCGGTCTTTGCCGCCCACGAAGTCGAAGTGGGGCAGAAGTACAGTCTCATCCTCACCACCTATTCCGGACTGTACCGCTATGATCTCCACGATCTCGTCAAGATCACTGGTTTTAACGGCGACACGCCTGAACTCACCTTCGTCATCCGCGAGGGCGATATCTTAAACATCGGCCAAGAAAAATTTCCCGCCGATCTGCTCTGCCAATTGGCCGAAGAAGCTGCTGCCATCCGTCTCTGTCAGATCTGGCTCAACGAAGAGGCACGCCGCTATGAGCTCTATCTCGAGCCCCTGCCCCAAGAGACGCGCAGCGAAAGACAATTGGCCCAAGACCTGGACGACTACCTCCAAGAGCACTTCCCGCCCTACGGCCGCTACAGACAGTACAAAGTCATCGATCCGCTTGCGGTCCACCGTCTCCCCGACGGCCGCAAAGAAGCCCTTCTGGAGACTACCGTCAAGATCCCCTTAGTCCTTCCTGCTCCACCCGAACTGGTGTGAGCGACATAAAAAAAGAACAGCAAAGCGTTATCATAAAACGCTGCTGTTCTTTTGAGGTTGTAATGTTTATGATTTGTCGGATAGTGGCGTCAAATTCTCACGAAGCAAGGCTTGCAAAGGCGCGTAGTTAAAACGCATGGCTTCAATATCGGCTTGCAGCAGACGATCTTTATCCATCTGGGCAAAAGCTAATTTGTAACCAGCTGCCTCGGCCAACTGTAGGAAAAAGATCCTTTGAGTTCGGCCGTTGCCTTCGCGAAAAGGGTGCAGAGCATTGACCTCACCCATGTAATAAGCTAAGCGCTCGATCAAGGTGTCCTGATCTAACTCCCGCAGATAGTTTTCTCGTTTCAGGTCCGCGAAAATATCCTTCGCACTTTGCTCAATAAACTGTGGGTTACAAAAAAGACTAGTTTTGGCGATACGGACCTCACGAGGCTGACCAGCCCAACTGTAGATTTCTGCAAATAAAAATTTGTGGATCGACTTTAAAGTCGCAAAATCAAAGATCTTCGGGAGCGGTTTTTTCAACAGTTCAGCAGTACGGACAGTCGTTATCGCTCGTTCAGCGTCATGCAAGATGAGCGGATCAGTGATGTCCAGCTTGTTTTTCAAAACGTCAGTGCCTGGATAACAATATTTCTGGTCATAGTCTGATTCATAGCGCAGCGGCAAGAAATAAGCCTCCCCATAAACTAGTAAGCAAAGGTAGAAAGCAAGAGCGCAGTCAATGTCTGAAATTTGCTGCAGGGCTGTATTTCTTTACCAGTTCTGCTATGATATCATCTGCACAGCGAGTGCCAGTCAATACATCATGCGCGTTTTGGATATCCTCTGGAGACAAAATATACCCCTCGAATTTTTGGTTTGCTTTAATGAAAGCCAGTTTGTCGTTGACTTCTTGTTCGCTTAATTTTGTCATGCTGACCCTCTTTTCTCTGAATGAGGTGAGATACTTTAGATATCTTTATTATAACACTGCTGCCTGCTGTCGGTCAAATATGTCAACGTTTCAATTATAGGCTCAAGCTAAAAAGCATCGCTCTGGCGCTTTGGTCAGAGGGATGCTTTTTGGCTATGGGCGATCTGCCCCGCGTGAGCAGATGACGCCGTCTTTGTGCTTTTTATGCTTCCACTGAATCATCCTTGCGATCTAATATTGCCATGAATTCTTCGCCGGTGATGGTTTCCTTTTCCAGGAGGAATTCGGCCAGTTCGTGGAGCTTGTCTTTGTTGTCGTGCAAGATCTGGAGGGCTTTGCGGTGGGCGTCTTTGATGGTGGACAGGACTTTGTCGTCGATCTTGGCGGCGGTGTCGGCGGAACAGGTGAGGGAGGCGTCGCCGCCCAGGTATTGGTTGGACACCGTTTCCAGGGCCATCATGTCGAATTCGTCGCTCATGCCCAAACGGGTGACCATAGCGCGGGCCAATTTGGTGGCCTGCTCGATGTCGTTGGACGCGCCGGAGGTGCAGGTGCCGAAAATGAGTTCTTCTGCTGCGCGGCCGCCGGTGTAGGTGGTGATCTTGGCCAGAGCTTCTTCCTTGCTCATGAGCACTTTTTCGCCTTCCTCCACCTGCATGGTGTAACCCAGCGCGCCGGAGGTGCGGGGAATGATGGTGATCTTGTGCACCGGTGCAGAATGTTTCTGCTTGGCCGCGACAAGGGCGTGACCGATCTCGTGGTAGGCGATGAGCTGTTTTTCTTCACTGCTGATGACGGCACCCTTGCGCTGGTAGCCGGCAATGACCGTTTCCACCGCTTCCTCCAGATCGTTTTGGCTGACGCTTTGGCGGTGCGCCTTGACTGCGGCCAGCGCGCCTTCGTTGATGATATTGGCCAGCTCCGCGCCGGAAGCACCGGCTGTGGCACGGGCAATGGCATTGTAATCGATAGGCTCGTCCATGTGCACTTTTTTGGCGTGCACCTTGAGAATGGCTTCCCGTCCCTGGAGGTCAGGCAGCTCCACGGGAATGCGCCGGTCGAACCGGCCTGGCCGCAACAGCGCCTTATCCAGCGATTCCGGCCGATTGGTAGCAGCTAAGATGACGACGCCTTTGCTGGCGTCGAAGCCGTCCATTTCCGAAAGCAGCTGATTGAGCGTCTGCTCCCGCTCATCATTGCTGCCGAAGCCTGAGCCGTCGTCACGCTTTTTGCCAATGGTATCGATCTCGTCGATGAAGACGATGCACGGCGCTTTTTCGGCGGCCTGCTTGAACAGATCGCGCACTCTGGCGGCGCCCATACCGACGAACATTTCTACGAACTCCGAGCCGGAAATAGAGAAGAAGGGTACGCCCGCTTCACCAGCAACGGCCTGCGCCAGCAAAGTCTTACCAGTGCCCGGAGGTCCTACCAAGAGCGCGCCCTTAGGAAGCTTGGCGCCAATAGCATTGTATTTGTCCGGATGATTGAGGAAGTCCACGATCTCGGTGAGCGCTTCCTTGGCCTCATCCTGACCAGCCACATCAGCAAATGTCTTGCCCGTCTGGCTGGTCAGATAGATTTTGGCGTTGCTCTTGCCAAAGGTCATAGCATTGCCGCCGCCCATTTTTTTCATCATGGAGCGCATGATCAGCTGCCCAATGAGGATGAAGAAGAGGAAGGGCAGCACCCAGCTCAGCACATTGGCAAAGACCGACGGGTGCGTCTCCTGGAAATCCTCCACGCCAGCGTTCTTGAGGCGGTCGACCAGACGGGGATCCTCCATGGTCTTGGTGGTGTAGAGCTTATTGGCTTCCTCTGTGGTGAAGACGATATCCGTGCCGCGCACATCAGCCGTCTTGACCGATTTGTCATCCAGCATGGTCAAGAATTCTCCATAGCTGACATTGACCACTTCTTGCTGTGACAGCAGCGGCAGCACCAAGAGATTGAAGGCCATCACGATCAAGAGCACCAGAATATAATAGAAGATAAACGGTTTTTTAGGCGTTTTCATTTCGTCCATGGGTATCCTCCTTTGAGGCATTGTCTTTGTTCTTTTTGCCTAAAATATGCGGCCGGATCTTTTCAAAAGCCGCGGCGTATTTGGTGGAGCGCATTCGCGGGAAAGCAGCCAGCAAACGGCGATCCTGGAATTTGCGCATATGGATCAGCGCACGGATACGCTCAGAAGCGAATTCACTGTTTTCAAACCGCTCCGACAGCGCCAGCTGCAGCGTATCCACCTTTTGCCCAGCGCGCTCTTTGTATTGGCCGGCGTATTGTTCCAGCGCGGATTGGATCTCTGCCAAGCGGCCATTGAGACTGAGCAGATGTTTGACCGTGGTGGCCAGGTCAAAGAGCATAGCGCCCAGAAAAACGCCTGACAAGAGATAAAACGCGGGCGGTGACAGCCGTACGATATAGCTTAGCACCCAAGGGTGGATGATATGCAGTAAAAGTACCGACATCGTGCCAAAAGCCACTGCGCCCAAGAGACACACCCGTCCGTTGAGATTGAAGCGGTAGTGCGAATAATCCCACCAGCGCACGGCAAAACATTTTTCCAAAATATACGACGTCAGGTATTCCAGCGTGTTGGTGACCACGATGCTGGCAAAAAACAGCGCCAAAAGATTATCCTTCACATCACTCAGCGTGAGAATGACCAAAAGCGCCCCAAAGCCATACACCGGGCAGAACGGCCCCGCCAGGAAGCCGCGGTTCACCAGCTTGCCTTCACACAGTGAACACCAGATAGACTCATACAGCCAGCCCATGAAGCTGTAGATGATGAAAAGCAAAAAATAATAGCAG
>CABVBB010000011.1 GCA_902496505.1 uncultured Peptococcaceae bacterium | reverse complement strand
GGGCAGGGAGCGAACCGCCTAACCGTCCCTTGGTCAATTTGACCAAGCAGGCAACTCTCTTCCTCATTATTCTAGCACACCTTGTCTTGCCTGACTATACATAATGCTCCATTGTTTCCTCGTAAAAAGTGACGGTCACTGCCCAGCCGCTGACGCAGTCTGCTTGGCGAAAATCGCCTGTGGCGTTTCTGGTATCGATCCTATCGCTTTCGTAGCCCAGCACCACCCAGAGCGGTATCTCTGTCCCCGCTGTGATGGTCGTCGGTCCATCCAGCCGCTTGGAAGATTGCGAGACGTCTGTGAGAAAATCCACTACGCTTTTGCTGCTGCATTTCGTATAGCCGCTGTCGGTGATCTCAAAAATATCTGACGACGCGGCATTCAGGCGAATGGCGATCTGCCCTTTCCGCTCGTCCAAATCATTAAAGGTCTGGCCTACGCTGACCCATTGGCCGTCTTTGTACTGCCAGATGTTGATGGATTTGGAGCGAATGGTCTCATCCACTGCGTAATCAAAAAAGGCCAGCTCATCATCCACGATGGATAAGGCCTTCTGCGTTTCCTTTGAAAATTCACTGGGCCGAATGGTGGACTTCGCCTGACCGCAGGCCGTCAGCCCCACGGCCAAGAGCAGGAGCAGCACGATACCGCTAAATCGTTTCTTCATCATCTTTCTCCTCCCTTACCAACCCTTATCCGCTAAAAGCTGGACAAACTTTTTCTCCGACAAGATCTCGTGGGTGATGAACTCTCCATCATAAAAGAGACTGAATGTCGTCCAGACCGCCGGCCCCTGTTTGGCCTCTTCAGCGCTTACACAGCAGACAGCCCGAAACGGCGCGCCCGCCTTTTGCGCTAATTCGGCCACTTTGGGCACATACTTGGCGGTGAACGGGCACTGCTTGGTATAGTAAAGGACAAAGCCCGCCTCATCGATGTGCGGCGATCTCACCTGTGCCTTAAAGCGCGGCAGCGTCTCCCCCTCTGCAAAGGGCAGCGCCATCAGCGTGAAATACGGTTCAGCCGTATCACAGAGCACAAATCCCTTATGCCGGAGATAACCGGCGTCTGCTAAAAACGGTTTTTTCTTCTCCGACGACAACACCGCCAGCCCCTTTTTGCCCTTCGCCTGGCTGTCGCGGATACAGGCTTCCAGCAAAAGATCCGCGTTGCCCTGCCCCTTGAACTGGCCCGACACCCACAGACAATCGATGACCATATAGCCCGCCGCCTCAATAGGCAGCCAGGCCGCTTCCGCTGGGATATACTCGATAAAACATTTGCCCCGCACATTCCCCTTCAAAAAGACCAGCCCCTCGTCGAAACGCTCTGCCAGCCACGCCTTCTTCGCTGCCACCTGGCAGTCGTCATTCTTCGCGATAGCGCAGCAAATATGCTCCTGCGCCAGATTATCCTTCGTCACTTGGATCAGTTCCATGTCCTTTTCCTCCCGTCTTCTCCACCCTTAAGACCAGCTTACCATAAGACCGGCGTTCTGGCTATTTCTTTTTGCCGCCAATCCAAAAAACCGCCCCTTGTCCCCAGGACAAAAGGCGGTACTTGTGCTTGCCAAATCATTTTTCGCAGACGGCTTTCAGCTCAATATAGCCCCGCTGGCCGATGGGTTCCAGCTGGATGCGCGGCTGACGCTCATCCCATTTGAGCCCCAGGACAGACGGATCATATTTCGCCATAGATCGCTGGACATCTTCGATGGCCTGACAATAATCCTCCTCCGCAAAAGGCTCGCCCTGAAACATCATATACTTGGCCGCAGGCAGCGTGATCAGCTCGAAACCTTCCGGCACGATGCCCTTGTCATCAGCCGCTACCTCCACACCTTGTACATATTCCGACGTGCCCGGCTTTTGGTACGCCTTGGGCAGCCACAGGCACACCGGTTCACCCTCCAGCGCGGGGATGCTTTTCAAAAGCCCCCAGACCTCGCAGCCGACCTCCTCACAATACGCAAAATAATCCGCTGCCTTCTGCCCCCGCTTGATGATCACACTCCGCTCGGGCTTATCCACCACTTGAATAAAAACGTTTCTGACGGTTTCCATACGCTCGCTCCTCTCGACTCGTTTGAACTTGACACCATAAGGCGTGAAGAGATAGATGGGCACAGGCTTTGCCGCATACGCACCGGGATTGCAGCCGAATTCCCGCAGAAATGCCCGCTGAAATCCATCCACGCTGCCAAAGCCCGCCGCAAATGCCGCCTCCGTGATGCTCAGATCCTCATCCCGCAGACGCAGCGCTGCCCGCGACAAACGCAGCCTGCGCACATAATCGCCTGGCGTCAGTCCCACCTGCTCGGTGAACAAGCGGTGCGCATACCATGGTGAAAAATGCGACGCCCGCGCCAGATCAGCCAGCGTGATCTCCTCCATCCAGTGCGTTTCGATATGATCCTGCATCCTCTGCACAGCCTCTATATGCTCATCCATCTGCCTCGCTCCCTTCTGATACCCATTATAGAGCGCTCCGCCCAAGAAGACTCGACCATTCTTGCACACTCTCCTAAAAGAAGAATACCGTCTCCAAATGACCGCTGGCCGCTCCTTGTCTGGCTCTGGCCGCTATATCTCCCAGCCCCTCGCCCAGATACCAGCCTAGTTCCTCGTCACCGTCATAACCGTCTGCGACCAACGCCTGCACGGCCTGTGCCAATAAAGCCTGCGCCTCCTGCTGCGATCTGTCAGCAAAAAGCGCCGCCAATTTAGCATGGTCACCCGCACGGAAGCCGCGCTCAGACAAAGGCTTGGCCAGCAAAAGATGGCCCAGTGTATTTTGCAGCACCAAGCCGCAGATATTTTCCACCAGCAGCGCGTATTCTCTGTGGTAGGCGCGCAGCAGCGACGTCACATACGTTTTGTCAAACGCCTGCAAAAATCGCTGCTCATAGCCGATACACGCTGTATACGGATAGACTGCCGCCACACCGCCCAGTTGATCCACCGCCGTCAACAGCGGATAGTCCAGCGTCAAAAGCGTCTCCTGCGGCGCAAACCGCGCGTCATACCGCCGCAAAAATTCCGGCAGGCCGTGCCGCATGGTATCACGCAGACAAAGCACCCCATAGTCCTCGAAATCCGCCAGCACCGTTTCCACCAGCTGCACCAGCTCGCTCATCTTCTCCAAAACGCGCGCATAGCCCCTTTGATACGCCTCCTTAGCGGACATTCGGCCGGACGCCAATGCTTCCTCGCCCCAGCGGCCCTCTATTTCGATACAGTAAAGCACCACTTCCATCAATGACTGCGCCCGTTCATACGTTATCGACGTACTCTCACAGCCCGTATACTTCCACGCCAGTTCCGCGGTCAGCGCGATCAGTTCCTCTGGTCCATATCCCTTGACTGTCATCATCTCTACCTCCAGATCAGATCCCGCAGTGTCTCCAGATACAATTCCTTATCCCAGCGTTTCACCGGGTCAAACTGGGCAAACGACGACCGCCCTTCCGTATCCTGATAGCCGCTGTAGCCCGCCCGCACCGCCTGCGCGAATATATCCAGACAGGTGCCCTCCAGATAATCCAAATCGCCGCAGCAGATCGTCTCAAACTGCTCCTGCATGAAGTTCAGCAGCTCATCATCGGTGATCTCATCATTCATCTCATTTTTGTAGAGAAAGAAGATCTCCTGCAGCCTAATCAGCGTTTCCACATAATTGGCCTGATGGATATACTGTGATGCACAAAATGTCTCAATGATCTTCGGCAAAATGCTCTCGCCAAATTCCACCCGCCGTTCATAGCGCAGCGCCTTCTGCCGTTCTGCCAAAAGCACCGCTGCATCCGCCTCGCTCAAGACCAACCCATACGGCGCTGTGCGCTCATTCACCGCCAAGATCTGCTTAAGCTGCACCTGTCCCGCCATCACTTCCAGCCAGCTATCCTCCGTCATGACCCTCGCCTCCTTAGTAAGGAATTGATTATAGTCCATATTTTTGCTATTCACCAGTCTTGAATTTTCACGCATTTTGTGGTAATATAATAATAGAGAAAAAGATCATTTTAACCTGCCCCAGTTTCTGCGGCAGGTTTTTTTGTGCAGATATGACCGCGGCGGTATAATGAGCTCCCTCATTTTACCGCCGCTTTTTTGATATTCTCCCCCATTCATTAGCGCAAACTAATGAATTATTTTTATGTTTTTGATTAAATAGAGCCAGATCGATCGACCAATACTGACAACAAAGGAGCGATTCTATGTCTACCACAGCCTATCACTATCATCCCCACATTATAGAAGAGCAGCAAAAAGCAGAGGCGACTTTTCTGGCACGCTTTGACGAAGCCGACTATCCCTTTGACGCGCCGCTTGTCCTCGTTAATCCCTATCTCATCGCCCCGTTGACTGCACTCATCCTTTTCCGCCTGCCCCAGGCCAGCAGCGTTACCGTCACCGTCAAGGGTAAGGCTCAGGGCGGCGATATGTCCTTCACCTTCGCTGCCAACACCACCCATATCCTGCCTATTTACGGTCTCTATGCCGACTATCGCAATCAAGTCATCCTCACGCTGGACGACGGCCGCAGCCAAAGCCTCTTCATCCAGACAGACCCGGCCCCGGCCAATATTCCTGTGCCGGAATATGTCCAGACCACGCCGGAGTATTTTGAGGACAATGTGATGTTCGTCAGCCCCTCCTCCTTCAGCAAGATGGTCGCCTATGATTATGCCGGCGACCTGCGCTGGTACACGACGCTGGATGTGGTCTTTGATATCAAGCGCGTGGCCAACGGTCATCTCTGGATCGCCACCGAGCGTTTGCTGGCCCTGCCTTATGTGGTCACCGGCATTTACGAGATGAGCACCGTCGGCAAAATTTATAAAGAATACCGTCTGCCCGGCGGCACCCATCATGATTATGTAGAGGATAAAGACGGCAATATCATTATCCTGACGCAGGACTTCAGCCGCGATACAGTAGAAGATCTCTGTCTCGTCCTAGACCGTGAGAGCGGGAGGATCATCAAGACTTTTGACCTCAAGGCCCTGCTGCCAGCCACCGCCGCCGCAGGCAACCGCGCCAGCACCCACGACTGGCTGCATACCAATGCTGTCTGGTACGATCAGCGCAGCCAAAGCCTCAGTTTTTCCGGCCGCAATCTGGACGCCGTCATCAACGTAGACTATCAAAATGGTCAGATCAACTGGATCTTAGGCGACAGCCGCAAATGGCCGCAGGAATATGTCGATCGCTACTTCCTCACCCCTGAGGATGACAGCGTAGAATGGTTCTACGCCCAGCACGCCTGTGTCATGCTGCCCGACGGCGATATTTTCTTATTCGACAACGGCGCTTGGCGCAGCAAATTTGCCGCAGAGGACATCGATGCCCGCGACAAATACAGCCGCGGCGTGCGCTACCATTTGGATCTGGAGCGCCGCACCGTCCGCCAAGTCTGGCAGTACGGCAAAGAGCGCGGCAGCGAATTTTTCTCCCCGCATATTTCTAATGTTGCCTACTATGGCGAAGGTCACTACCTCATCCATTCCGGCGATATCGGTCAAATAAACGGCGTTCCTTGTGAAAAGCCGCCTATCTTTTATCTCGGCAAGCCCGAGGAAGCGCAGCTGGTCTATTACGCCCTCACCACCGAGCTTTTGGACGACCAAGTCGTCTACGAGATGAAGATCCGCTCTACCGCCTACTACCGTGCTAAGAAAATGCGCCTTTACGATGAGCGCGATCAGCTGACCTTTGGTCCGGCAGAGCTTTTGGGCACACTAGGTACGACGCCCACTGTGCGCATCAAGCTGCCCGCCGCTCCCGCGCTGCCGCTGGCTGATCACTATCAGGCCGCCCTCGAAGACGAGATCGACCGCTTCCGCTTCTCTGTGCTCTTAGAGACCGGCACCTACGCCTGCCTCATCCTCAAAAACGCCCAGGAGACGCGTGCTTATCTCATCCCGACCACTGAAAAAGACGAACTGGCCATGTGCGTCGGCACCTTCCAGCCAGCCAACGTCAACGAAGCTTTTGTCACCGTCAGCAAAGACGGCCTGTCTGGTTCCTACAGCTGTCAGCTGCTCATTGAGCAGACGCTTTATGATTTGGACGTACAGCTTACATTCTAATTCCCATCGACATTGGAGGTTATCCCCATGGAAGCAAAAAAAGACCATTTTGGATCACAGCTCATCATCTATTTGGCGCTGGTCCTCATCTTTTTCATCCTGCCGCCTGTCGGCACCATCACCCCAGAAGGCATGCGCCTGACAGGACTATTCATCGCCTTCATCTACGGATTGACTGTTACTGTTGACGTTTGGCCAGCGCTTTTGACGCTCGCCCTCTTTCCCTTTACAGGACTATTGACCTTCGGCGGCGTGCTTGGCGCCAGCTTTGGCAATGACGTCTGCATTTTCGTCATGCTCTCGCTGGTTTTGGTCGCCTATATGGAATACAGCGGCGCTGCTGCGTATGCCGCTACTTGGCTGCTCAAACGCCGCTTCTTAAAAGGCCATCCCTGGCGGCTGCTCTTCATGCTGCTCTTTATCTGCTGGCTGCTGTCCAGTTTTGTCAATGCCATTGCCGGCATGATGCTCATCTGGACGTTTCTTTACGAGATCTTTAAGCAGTTTGACTACAAGCCCTTTGAAAAATTCCCCTCTGTCGTCATGCTGGGCACCTGCGTAGTCGGCGGTCTGGGTCTGAGCACCCTGCCTTGGGGCAACAACTCCATCGTTATCCTCAGCGCTTTCACCAACAGCACCGGCCTAGACGTCAATTATTTTCTTTATATGGGTTACTCCATTCCTTACGCCATTATGGTCATCGGCGTCTTCCTGCTCATGATGCGCTTCCTCTTCCACATCAAGATCGATGATCTCAAAAATTTTGATCCCCAGACCTTAAACGCCGAATCCCAAAAACTGACCACCGAAAAGATCATTGCTCTGCTGGCTATGGCCGCTCTCGTCCTCATCATCCTGATTTCCTCCTTTTTCCCTGCGGATTCTCTGATAGGCGTCTGGAGCAAGCGCTTTGGCCTGAGCGGCAAACTGCTGGCCATCTTCGCCGTGCTTCAGATCATCCGCATCAACGGCAAGCCTGCCTGCAATTTTGTCCAGATCGCCAAGAACGGCATCAGTTGGAAACTGATGATGGTCGTCGCAGACATCCTAGTCTTTTCCTCCCTCATCGGCACTGATGCCGTCGGCATCAATCTCTTCCTCGCCGATGCCATCGGACCTATTTTTTCAGGCAAACCTGCTCTGCTCTTCATCGTCCTGGCTGCTGTTGTCACCGTGGTCTGCACCAACTTCATGGTCAACAAGATCATTGCCGTTTTGATGATCAGCATCACCATGCCCATCGCCGTCACCCTAGGCATCGATCAAGTCCAGCTGGCCTGCCTCTATACCATCATCTGCACCGTGGCCTTCATGCTGCCCTCTGCCTCCCAGTCCGCTACCGTCCTCTTCTCCAATACCGAATGGGTGCGCGCGGTCGACGTCTACAAATACGGCACACCCGTGATCATCATGATGACCATTCTCCAGATCCTCTGGAATCTTGTCTACTTCAGCCTTGTTTGATACAATACATCCAAAACAGAATAAGGAGCGAAGCATATGGACCTTTCCTTTCTGTGCCAGCTGCCCGGCGCTCATATCTGCCATTTCAATAAAGGGGAATATTTGATCCACCAGGGCGATCCCATGCCCTACGTCTATTACCTGCAAAGCGGCAGCTGTGAGCGCATCGAGTACAGTGACTGCGGCGATGAGATCATCTTCAATACCAAACTCTCCGGCAGCGGCGTCAACGCTGTCGTTGGCCTCAATAACCTTTGGAACACAGAGCCTGTAAGCTTCAGCAGCTTCATCGCCAAGACCAGCGTCACCTGCTGCCGCATCGATGCTGTCCTCGCCAAAAATGCGCTGTTGGAGCGGCCAGACATCCTAGACGCGATTTTGACTCTGCAAATGGAAAATTACCAAAGGCTGCGCGCCTTATTCAAATGTCACCACGAACGCCGTACCCCCAGTCTGCTCTGCGCCTTGCTCCTGCGTCAGGCTGCGGCCAGCAGTGACGGCCTCTATCTGCCCAAAAAACTGACCAATGTCAGCATCAGCCACCAGCTCGGCGTTCACCAAGTCACTGTCGCCAAGATCATGTCCTATCTGCAAAAGGAAGCGGTCATTCAGCGCACACTCAAGGGCGTCAATATCCTTGACCGCCAAAAGCTCCAAGCTTATGCCGACGGAGAAAAAATGAATTATCTCTAAGCAAAAAAAGGGACTGCCGCCTGCACGATTTTTTATCATGCAGACGGCAGTCTTTTTTGCGCTTCACCTATACAGCGCATTTCCACTTGTGATGGCTACTTCGCTGTTTTTGGTAAAAATCCGTTCCTCACCACTTATGGTGACGGTCAAACGTTTATCTACTAGCGTGATCTCCTGCTCCGGCAATATCTGCGCGCTCGCTTCGCTTAGGCAGGCGATTTTGTAACGCCCTTCACCCAAACTTTCCACCGTGCCCTCGAGATACTGCTCGCGCGTCTGATCGGTGTAGTAAAACGTCTGCTCATCGTGATCCATGGCCAGCCAGCATTGTACTGACCCGTTTCCTGCGACATACGTCCCCGGCAGCTTATCGGTAAGCGCCGCCGGTCGAGCAAGCCACCCCGGCGAATTGAAATAGCCAAACATTGCGGCGAACACCGCACAGATGGCCAAGATGATCAACGCCGTTCGTTTCTTTTCCTGCATAAGCCCCTCCCCCTTTTGTCCAGTATATCAGACCCGAGGGAAGAGGGGAAGCGATTTCGCATTCTTCTCGATCATTCTCCGCAAAGGCAAAGCCACCGTGATCGGTTCCTTGGTCACGCTTATCCCTCCTTTTGCAGCACACAAAAAGCCCTGCCAGATCGGCAGAGCTTTTACTTAATTGGTCAAGAAATCCAGCACATTTTCCAGCGTGCTGCCTGGCTGCGCTTTATACAGCTCTGTGTAGCCGCACTTGGTGCAGCTGACGGTGAGAAACTTTTTATTCTGCACGTCAAACATCTTGCTGAACGTTCCGCCGGTAGCCTGGAACTGGTCTTCTTCATAATCATGATTGCCGCATTTCGGACAGGTCCAATTTTTCATCACGCATCGCTCCTTTTTTATCCTTCCCTTTTGGATTCAGCACATGGTGACGCTTTTCCTGCTAAGACGCCGCTTTTTCCAGCTTGCTGATGAGCACCGCTGCAAAGATGAGCACCACGCCGATGAGCATTCTCGGCGTGAAGACCTCGTTCAAAAGCAACATGGAAAAGATCATGCCGAAGAGGCTTTCCATAGAAAGCAGGATCGATGAATGGGTGGCTGACGTGTATTTCTGCGCCACATTCTGCACAGAAAAGGCCACGGCTGTGTTGATGAGCAAGAGATACGCCACTGCCCAGGCACTTCTGGCGGTCACTGCGTGCAGCGGCGGCTCGATGACCAGCGCCAGCACCAAGGCGATCACGCCCGCGAAGACCAACTGCAAAATAGATAACTGCAGCGGATCGAACCGCCGCACATAATAGGAGATCAGCACCATATTGATCGCGAAGACCACGGCCGACAAAAGCGACAGCCCGTCGCCTAATTGGATGCCTGCACCGCCGTTCAGACTGAGACAGCCGATACCCGTGAGCATCACCGCACCCGCCAGAAAAGACGGCCACTGCGGCCGTTTGCGAAACACCAGCCACGACACGAAGGGGATCAAAAGTGAATACGACGCCACCAAAAACGCCTGCTTGCCGGGCTGCGTATACTGCAGCCCGATCGTCTGCAGCGCCTGCCCCACCAGCAGGAACGCGCTCAAAATAAAGGCCGCTCCCAGCGCTTCCTTTTTCACACTTTTAAGCTTCTGCCAAAAGATCACCCCCAGCAAAAGCCCTGCGCCTAATACCCTCAGCGCCAAGACGTAATACGGCGTCACCGATTCCAGCGCTACTTTGGCTGCCACAAATCCGCCGCCCCACATCACCGCACAGGAAAAAAGCGCTCCGTCCGCTGCCAAAGCCTGTTTTTCGCGCTTGTTCATCCTCTCATCTCCCCAACCCATCTGATGGCTTCATTATAGCACACAGCAGGAAGCGTGTATCCTCCATTTGCCCAGCTCATTCATCAAAATAATGGATAGCTCTGCGCACAAAAAAAGCAGGCCCCCCGTCAAAACTGCCTGACAGAAAGCCCGCCCATCATCCGTTTTTACTTATCCTTACCGTAGAGGTCCTTGAACTTTTTTGCTGTTTCCTTGCCCATTTCCGCATAAGCTTTGCCGACTTCTTTGCCTGTATCCTTGGAGACCTCGCCGATCTGCTTTGCAGAGTTTTTGATGTTTTTGATCTCATCTTTAATACTGGACATCGTCACCACTCCTTGCCTTTTGATGATTTTAAGTATACTATAGTCTAAAACCATACACAACGTATGATTTTTGACATATTGTATGACTTTAAACAAGACGGCCTTTAGTTATCTAATATCATACAAAATAAACCACTATTACCCAGGAGTGATCATCATGAAAAAACCCAGAAGAGACGTGCTCAAATCCCAAGAGGCCATCAAGCAGGCCTTCATCCAGCTGTGTATCGCGCACGACACCAGCAAGATCACCGTCAACCAAATTTTAGAGCTCGCTGACGTCAGCCGCGGCACCTTTTACGCCCATTTCCAAGACGTCTACGACGTGCGCCGTCAGTTAGAAGACGATCTTTTGAAATACTGCCTCGATCTTTTGCAGCAGGACGATATTTATTCCATCGCCCAAAATCCCTACCCGCAGATCTTAAAAGTCGCCCATTTCTTTGCCGAACACGCCGACGCCATCAAAAATCTCTCCCGCGGCACAGACAGCTTGTTTCTGCAGAAGTACAAAGAGATTCTCGTCCAAGCGCTCCTAGACAGCAAGCACACCATCGACGACCAAAACACCATTCATTTGCTGGATGTCTGCATCATCAGCGCCATCGTCGACGGCTGCTACCAAATGGTCGCCCATGGCCAGCTCACCACCCAAAATGCCGAAGCCATCGCCCAAACCATCAGCCAATTCGTCTCCAAAGGCATGAACAGCTTCGAGTGATGCGACTGGGTCAGGCGCAAATACCCATATACAAGGCTCCTCGCCAGCATACTTATTCAGGAAAAAACCCAATCACCATTTTTTCATCATCGTCACCCTATTCCAAAGTCATCCAAAATATCCAAGGCATGTTTTCTACGGTATAGGCAGCCTGATGACCGCTGATAGAAACGCAGCTCACATCATCAGTGGTCTTAAAAACGACCTTGCCCTGGCGGTCAAAGATCATCAGCCGATAAGGCGCTGCCGCCTGCTCTTCACGGGGCGTAAAAATGGCGTACACATAATCGCCCGCCTGTGCCAATTCCACGACGTGTCCGCCGGGATTGAGGCTCGTCGTTTCGCCTTGGCGATACAGATCCCCATCGCCGCTGTGGTTGGCCTGCCGTCTCTTTAGGTCATACTGCTCCTGTTCCTGCACCGTCAGACCAGTTGGAGGCTCCAGAAAAAACTGGGTAAAATCCTTATAATACAACTGTCCCTGCAAAACGGTGTAGACATTGGCCAGAGCCATGTCATACATCTGATGATCTACCGGCACCTGTTCCGTTAGCCCGCTGGCCAGCGAATAGCGATAGTAGGCGTCCCGGCCTCTAGCATCATCATAGCCTACATAATAGAGCCAACCGCCATCCAACACCAGCTCACCGCCATAGCCGATGACCGTTGTCTCGCCGGTAGCCAGCTCCACTTGGCAGATCATCGTGCCCTTTGTTGATTGGGGATCGATGCATGTGAGATACAGCCGATCACCGCTTTGGATGAGCTGATGGAAATCCAGTTGACTGACATCGGTATCATAATGATACCGCGTATCCGCTGCTACTGTGTGACCGCTCTGCAAGGATCTGATGGTGAGATTGCCCGTGATATCCCGATCGACCGCAGCCAGCGTGATCTCCCAATTTCCTATGCGATAGACACCCTGCGCGATTTTTTCCCACTTTCCGTCCGGCAGCAGAAGATAGCGCTGACCGTTAGAGCCGCCCTCTGTGAAATAAGACGCTTCACCGACCTGCTCAAACCGCCCTTTGGATACGCTGGAACCCCGGGCTGTGGTTTCCATGGCGACCTCCTTGAGAACCGTCCGTTTTTCCGGCGCCGTCAAAGGCATGGTGACGATCTCCTGTCCATCCTGCACCCACAGCTGACCAGCAGCTAAGAGGAGCGGCTGCTTCCAGCTGGCGTCTCTCTGCCATATGCCGTGTTTCAGCCGTATGCCGTTTATCTGCGGATTGTTTGATGTGATCACTAAGCCTTCTTTCGCCTCAAAGTGCTGCTCCCAGCCGAAAAGCTCTGTGCAGTAATGCCACGTCAGCGGGATATACGTCACGCCCCGAAAATCAAGAAAAGGATACGCTCCATCCGCCTGCGCCTTTTCACCATTCACCGTCACTGGAAAATCCACTGTCTGCGCCCGCAGACTGCGGCTGTTGCTGCCCGCAAGCGCTTCCTTGTAGACAGCGGATACATTCGTCCGCTCCACCGTCAGCCCCGCCTCCTCTGTCCAACCGGTCTCCAGTCCCAAGAAACGGCTGTCATCATAGGTCAGCGGAAAATACGTCATCCCTTTGTAAACGAGGAGCGGATACTGCCGATGGCTATTATCGATAGCCACACCATTAAGCGTCACCGCAAAATCCGGCAGCATCACCGCCGCCGACTCTGCCGCCCACACCTGTGTCGGACAAGCCAACGCCAAGAACAATACGAAACCCAACCACCATTTTTTCATTTTGAACTCCCCCTTCGACTGCAATAGATCAATTGTCTTTCCTCTATTGTAGCATAAATGAATACCTGTGAATGCAGAAATACAAAAACGCCTCAAAATATGGCTTGAGCAGGCCACATTTGAGGCGTTTTTTGCTAAGCAATACGATGCTCACATAATGCCCAGCAGATTCCAAAGGGGAATAAGCACGACCAGCGTGAGCAGAAAATAGAGCGAGATCTTGATAACACTAAGCTTGACAAAATCGCCAAGCGACATCATACCAAAGGAGAAAAAGATCAAAAATGGGACGTATTCATACGGCAGAAAGATCATATCGCAAGAGCCGAGCAGACAATACATGAATGGCAGGGGATTCATGCCGAGGTCTAGGGCCACCTGAGTCAATGGACCAGGCAGGGCAGTGAGCATAGCTGTCGGTGTCAAAATGAAATTGACCAAGATGCCAAAGGCCAGGATACCCAACGAGGCGACCGTTGGCCCAAAAGGCTGCAAAGCAGGCACCAGCATATCAGACAAAATTTTGCCAACGCCCAGATAGCCGCCTACTGTGCCAATACCTAGACAAGAAGAGACAAAAAAGATCATTCCAAAATCAACTGATCTGATGCTTTCCCGTGTACCGACATTGATGCCCGGGAAAAAGAATAACGGCACGATCAGCAGAAAGCCGTAAAACACATTATAGCCATGGATCGGATTGGTCACGAGATAGATGACCAAAAGTGCCAGCACAAAGGCTGCTTTCTTTTCAGTGATAGACATTTTCCCCAGCTTAGCATACTCTTGTTCAAAGTATTCTTTGCCATTAGCACTGCTGACATTATTGATCTTAAACAGTTTGCTATAAAGCCAGAGCAATCCGAGACAAAACAGCGCCACTGGAAACATATGCAGCAATAATTGCGACCACGGGATGGTGAAATTGGGAATGATGGTGGATACGCCCGCTTCGATCAGCCCCACCTTCTGCGGTGTCCATATAAATATGCGGGTCGTCACGGTCCCGACCAATCCAGACATCATGATCAGTGCCGCTTCCTTTGATTTCTGCAAGCCCAGCGCTTTGCAGATGCCATAACAAAAGGCGCTCATCAAAACATAGGCGTTGCCGAAAGTGGCCATAGAAACGAGCATGCAGGCGAAAAATGTGCCCCAATAAACGCCTTTGTACGAACCGCCGAATTTCAAAATACACCAGTAAGCCATACGCCGCAAAAGCCCGACCTCTTCCAATACGGCTGAAAGCACAAAAGCTGCCATGATGACATACAGCACGATCTGCGTCCAGGAACCATAGGCAATATTTAACGGTACCGTACCCGTCAGATAAAAGCCGGCAGGCAATAGAAAGGCCGGAATAAACATATTGTTGAAGAGATCGAAAGCAACGACGAGAATAAGAGCAATGCTCAAAACAAGAAACATGCGGATCTCACGGACAAAAACAGCATTCGTTGGGATAGAGAGGATCAATAAAGGAATTCCGACTGATATTCCCCATTTGACTAAGAGTTTGATATCTAGTTGTTTTGCTCCTGCTAGCGGAGTACTCATATAAGACACATCCTTTCTCACGGTTCGGCCCTATTGATAAAAGCAGGGCGCATGTTTCAGGGTTTGAAAATCGTCTTTGTCATGGGCGAAGATCACTTGTGCTTGATACTTATCTGCCAATGCTCTGACCTTCTCGATAGATTCAAAATAAGCTGTTTTATCGTACATGATGCCTGATGCTTTAGCGGGAGGACCATAATTATCTTTTGTATAGACTGCATCCTGCGGAAAAATAAGCACGCCATCCTTTTCTAAATGGATCACCATACCCAGCACGCCAGGTGTATGACCAGGCAGTGTCACAATATCGACCCCATCCAGCAATGTAAGATCCTCTTCGACCAAATGATACTTTTTTATAGGTACTTCTATATCGGCCTTGATATAAGCGCCATGATCCTCTATTTGAGTGCTTTGGTGTACACAAGTAA
>CABVBB010000010.1 GCA_902496505.1 uncultured Peptococcaceae bacterium | reverse complement strand
AGATCAGTCCGCCGATTCAGTAACGTGGGATAGCACCAATATGTACGCTATTTCTGGCGGCGACATTACTGGTTTTTCTACCGCGTATCTAGAATACGTCAACTCTCAGGCTCCTGATCTTATTTATGTAGATATAGTTCTCCCCACAGATATCAACGGTACCGCCGTTACTGGCATTGGCAACTCTGCCTTCAAAAGTCAGCAAGGTTCGTCAAATCGTCTGCCAGATAATCTGCGCATTCGCACTATTGATCTCTCCGCTGCCTGCGCACTTACACATATTGACGACTATGCTTTCTATAACATTAATCCTCCGTTATATGATGAACTGGACTCTTCTGAATTCCTCCTGCCAGATCAACTGCAGACCATTGGCAGCAATGCTTTCAACGGGTTGCTTGGGCTGCATGGAGATTTGAATCTACCAGACAGCATTCAAAGCATAGGCGACTCAGCTTTTGCCCACTGCGGCTTTGATGGCACACTGACACTTCCAGATAATGAACAGTTTACCACAATCCCTTCGCAACTTTGTCAAGGCGACTCTTTTTCTGGCATATTAAATATTCCAGAGCATGTGACTGTTATTGCAGGCAACTTTGCATTTGAAGGAAATGCTTTCTCTGCTGTTACTTGGCCAGATACCTTACAAAGCATCGGCTCGTCTTCCTTTATTGATTGCACCCAGTTGGAAAGTATCCCGCCTCTGCCTGCTCAACTACAAACTTTAGGTGATAACGTCTTTAAGAACTGTTCTCAACTCAACAATCAAAGTATTCGTCTTCCCAATACGCTGCTTTCTGTTGGCAACACAATTTTTGATGGCACCCCTGTCCAAACCATGTATCTACCCAACAATCCTGCAACAGTTTATAAACATCATTTCTTCTTTGATCACTCTGCACTGACTGCCATTATTGCACCAAACGCAGAGCAATATGAACATTTTTATCAGTCTCAGGAAAATAGTCAGCGCAAGCTGGCAGCTTACCCTATAACACTTAACTTTTTAGATGCAGACGGCAGCATCACAGCCACTCGCGAGGCTCTTTATAATCGACCGCTTAATTTTGCCTATGATCCCGTTTCTGATGTTTGGGCCGCAGATGAAAGCTACACCCTTCCCGACCTCGCTGATGAAGCTCCTCTCGGCTATACCATGTCTTGGTGCTTTCAACCCGACGCAGATACTGCCGCTGAGGAAACTACATTGGTTGCTGGCGATACTCTTTATAGAACAGTCACCTTGCAGAAGGCCGTGCTGCTTACACCCCCAGTCAACACCTTGACCAAAGTTTACGATGGTCAGCCGCTGACGCTGGAGGTGCAGGCTACCCATCCTTTAGAAGGAACTGAGGTCGGCGATATTTACTTCTACTATGATTTTGTTCGTGTTCAGCACTATCAAGGAGTTGCTGGCTATGAACAGAAGAGTCATCAGTCCGTTTATAACAAAGCCGTCGCTGTCAAGGACAGTGCCCCTGGTGGCAGTGATTGGTATCAGGTCACGCCGTGGGTCTGTCAGATCACCACGCCTGGCCATGCTACCTTACGCTACTATTTGCCAGATGTTTACTACTACGTGACCATCACACCAGCTGTGCCTGTTGTGCATCCGTTCTGTATTGACCAGGCTGACGTTGGTACCACCTTGTCAGAAATTACTTTGACAGCTTCACCTAATGACACGCCTGGTCTTTTGACTTGGCAAGATGAGACCCAAATAGTGACTCACGGCATCCATGAATACGCCTGGTGCTTTACGCCCACTGATCAAGACAATTACACTCCGCTAAGTGGAACTGTTTCCCTGCGGGGCCTCTCTGATGAGCCACCTTTGCCACCCGTCGCATCTCTTGCCAGTGGAACCTATACTGGCAGTCAACAGATCATTTTGCAACAGGAGGATCCAGAGAGCAGCATCTTCTATACCATCGATGGCTCTGATCCCAGAAGCAGTTCAACTGCGCAGCGTTATCAGCTGGGCTCTCCGCTTTACCTGAACAAAACACTTACTCTGCGTACTGTTGCCCAAGACACTGCTAAACGATTCAGCGAAATAGCTGACTACACATATACCATTGATTCCCAGTCGCAGGCTGTCATCCCACCAGACAATGACAGCCCGTTGCTTCCCGACCGACCGGATATAACACCAGATCAAGTGGATATTATCTATGTGGAAAACGTCGCTACAGAACAACGGAATACCTTGCTAGACGCTTTGCCTACTGGCCTATCTGCCAGCGAGCATTTTTTCGAGCTTCATTTAACGATCAATCTCATTCCTCAGGAGACAGCTCAGCTTTCACATAAAATCATTGTCTCCATCCCTTATCCTGGTGATACCGCCAACGTTTATAAAATTGCACATCTTCGCTCCGACCAATCGGTAGAGATTTTAGATGCTCAGTGGTATCCTGAAGAGGGCGTGCTCAAATTCGCTATTGACAGCTTTAGTCCATTTTTAGTGCTCACTCAGCAACATTCTTCTAGTAGCAATTTTTCCAGCGGATTCAGTACACCTGAACAACGCTATACCATCACTGCTGTGAGCGGCATAGGCGGCCGACTGTCACCAGAAGGCCAAACCACCTATGCAGCTGGTAGTCATAAAACTTGGTGCATTCTGCCCGACGACCACGCGATCATTCGCCAAGTATGGGTCGATGATCACGCTATAGGTGCTGTTAGCACCTATACCTTCAGTGATATCCAGGCTGATCATACCATTCGTGCCGAATTTTTGCCACAACTTGATGATATTCAACCTGATGCTTGGTATTATGATGTTGTCCTTTCAGCTTACCGTCAAGGACAGCTTGTGGGGACTAGTACGCATACCTTTTCCCCAAACAGTTTAGTAGATCGCGCTATGGCTGCCGCTTTACTGCACCGCTTAGCAGGTTCTCCTGCATCGTCCAGCTTTACCTACACCGATGTAGCTCCTGATGCCTGGTACGCTGCCCCCATTGCCTGGTTGTCCGCCAACCATCTCGCCAGTGGCTATCCTGACGGCAGCTTTCACCCTGAAGATGCCATTACTCGTCAGGAATGTGCTGCTTTGCTTTACCGCTATGCCGATTGGCGCGGATTGACTTTGCGAACATCTTCCAACGCCTTAAGCTCCTTTGCAGATTGCGATCAGATCTCTGCCTGGGCACTCAAGCCTATGACTTGGGCCGCAACCAATGGTCTACTCATCGGAAAAGCCCCTGACCAAATAGCGCCCAACGATCCCCTTACTCGCGCTGAACTAGCTGCATTACTCAATCGTTTTCTTTCGCTATAAATCTGCACAGCAAAAAAGGATCTGAGCTCGAGCTCAGATCCTTTTTTGCTGTTATCGATATTCTAGAGGACACCCCAGCGATAACCATAGCGCTGCATGGTTTGAGCGGCGCCATCGCCGTATTGCGCCTTTACTGCGCGCAGTTTTTGCGCGAAGGCCTCTCTGGCGTCCGGATCGGCTTTGGTCTTGATCTGGGCGAGCTTCTCTAGGTAAGCCTGGTCATAGACTTTTTTCAGTTCCAGGCTGTAATCCTTTTTGACATCGTTCAAGCGGTATTCATAATTATACCAATACGTTTTGGCGTAGAGCGGGCTGACGAAAATACCCTGCGTTTCCAGCGCGTAGGCTTTTTCATAGATATAGTCCCGCTGGGCGTTGCTCAGATACTTGGGCTGACCATCTTCCACATAAACGATGCCGTACATGGTCTTTTCAAAAATATCCTTGCTGATGAAATCCTCGTCCATGCTCTGCCGCTCCTCGGCGATAAAATCTAAGAGTACCCGATACGTCTCCGGCAGGAGTTTTTTGCAGCTGTAGGTGTAGTCGAGCAGCGCCTCTAAGCGCCGCAGTTCCTCTTCCTCAAATTTTCCTTCGACGCGCTCAGCCTCTGCCCAAAGCAGATCTTTGGCGTCATCGCTTTGGATCTGGTCGGCTAGATCGTAAAGCTCCGCAAAAAACGCCTGGCTGTATTTATCCCGCAGTTCTTTAGCCAGCTCTTTTTTGACATCCTGAGCAATGAGTTCTTTCGTTCCCAGCGGCACAGGACATTTCAAAGTCAAGCGCTCCACCTGTCCCGGATAAACAGCTATCTTGGCCGCGCTCTCGATATGATCATAGATATCCTCCGCTTTGCTGCTGATGCGGTATTTCATGGTCGCAGCCGCCCGATCCCAATAGGCGCAGCCATACATGGTGAATTCCACATCAAAATAGCCTAATTCCGCTTTTTTGGCAATGTCCTCTGCTGTCTGGACATTGGCCTCCTTCATGATCTTGGCGTTTCGCATCTTCATCAGCATTTCTAAATTGCCTGTCATCGTTATCGCCCCCTTTTCTCTATTTTTGGCCCTGACGGTTCAGCAGCTGAGACAGTTTGGACTCTGTCTCGACCTTGAGCCGATAAGTGGCGTCCTTCTCCTGCTCAATGGTCACCGGATAGCCTAAAAGCTCGCTGATGATCTGCTCATTAAAGACCGCTGCTGTCTCGCCTGCGGCAAAAATATGGCCGTTTTTGAGCAGCAGCGTCTTTTGGAACAGCGGCGTGATCTCTTCGGCATAATGGGTGACGTAGATGATGGACAGGTCTTTTTTCTGGCTCAATTCCTCAATGGTGCTGAAAAGATAGCTTCTGTTGTAGACATCCAGCCCTGTGCAGGGTTCGTCTAGGATCAAAATATCCGGATCGCTGATCATGGCGCGGGCGATGAGGACATTTTGCCGCTCGCCTTTGGAGAGCATATCAAAAGTGCGGTCGATCTTATCGCCCAGATGCAGCTCCGTAAGCAGCGCCTTGGCCAGCCGCACATCGTCCAGGGTGATAGCATCATCCAAGCCCAGCGTGCCGTTGCGGCCGGACAGAACGATATGGAGCGCCGATTCCTTGCTGTAATATTTATCAAAAAAAGATGAGGACACCCAGCCGATGCGTCTGCGGATGGCTAGGATATTGTCATTGGTGAAGCTTTCGCCGAACACCTTGACGCTGCCCGACGTATAGTGCTTGAAGCCGGCAATGATGCTTAAGAGGGTCGTTTTGCCGGAACCATTGGCGCCGAAGACCACCCAGTGTTCTCCCTTGGCTACCTGCCAGCTGATATCCCGCAGCAAAAATTTGTAGCCCGCTTTACAGCTCACCTTGTCCAGCGCGATGACCTTTTCTATCGCTTCTTTGGTCTCATTCATCCTGCTCACCTCTCCTCAGTCCAGCGCGTATTTGTCTTCGATGAGGTCGTCATCCTCGTCCAGGTTGGCTTCGGTCAAGGTGATGCACTCGCCCACAAAATTTTCATTCAGCCGCAGCGGGACACAGAAGCCGTCTGCATCGAGGAAGCCCAAATTTTGATCCTGCCAGGCCATGATCTCGCAGACTTTGGAAATGGTCATCTGCTTGGTCTTCTCGCTGTCATCCAGATCTGGATAGCAGTTGAAGCCGCTGTTGTCCACGAAAAACTTGGCGCTTTGGTAAATTTCCGGCTCCACGCCGTATTCGATGCGGTCGCAGTGATTGCAGAAGATCTCAATGCGCGCTTCTTCGTAGTCGCTGAAAATGATGCGCCGCAGTTTCAAATTGCCGCCGCAGTATTTGCACACGCAGCGCTTGGTACGCTTTTTTAGCGCGTCGATGCGCTTTTGGGACTGATAGCCGATCTTGGCTTCGATTTTTTTGCTCGTTTCCATAATGTCTCTTCCCTTCTCTGATCGTGCTGTAAACTGAGAAAGAGAGACCATCGTCTCTCTTTCTCCACCTTTTATCAAACGCCTAAGAACTGGCCCCATAAAGCTGCTAAGAGCAGCACAAACAGCAAGACCACTTCCATGATAGCGACATAGAAGAAAATATCCTTTGGTTTCATCCAAGCCGCATTGCCGTGAAACATGGCGCCGACGATCGAACCAGACGGCATCAGGCAGCCCTGGATGGTGACTTGGGCAAACAAGATGGCGAAGAGCATGATGCTGCCGCCGGCATCCAAAATGAACTGCGCGCCGATGGGATAGAGGACCATACAGGTCACGACGTCATTGAGGAAGTTGGTCATGATCAAGCCGATGGCGACGAACAGCAAGGTGATCGCCAGCGCGGATTTGCCCTCCATGAGCGGATTGAGCCAAGAAACGATGGTGGGCACGATGCCCATACCCTCAGCCGTGATAAAGCCCGAGATAGCCAATGCGGAACTGACCAATAAGACCAAGGACCAGGGAATATATTTGATGCCTTCCGCGATATCCAGCACCGGTTTGCCATTGATATGGATGACCATCAAAACGACTGAGAGCAGCATGAAGGTACCGACGATGGTCAATTTGCTGCCGAAAAATACTTTGATCACATTCCCATCTGCTAAGAAATTAGGAATGATCATGCTCAAGATCAAGAAGATCAAAAGGCTTAAACAGATCTTCATTTCTGCGGTTAACACCATTTTATACGTATCCCGCTGCGGCATCACAAAGTTCACTTTGGAGCCGGCGATCAGACGCAAAACCAATACAACGATGGGCACAAAGATGATGGCTGCAAAAAGATTGACCAACATATACTGACCCACATTGAAAAGGAAGCTGGGATCAAAGGCTTCCGCTGCGCCTCTGACCAGCACGGTCATAGCTGCATAAGGCATCATGGCGACACCGACATAGGCACATACGCCGATACCGCAGAGAATGATCACCGTCAACGGCTCGTAGGGCTTGATGCCGATCTCTTTGGCCATTTCGTAAAACAAGGCCCAGAGTAAAATGATCGGAGGAACAGGATTGGTCGCCATTGCACCAGCTAGTACCGCGGCGATGAAAAAGGCCAGCACCAGCCCCCACGGACTCTTCTGTGCCCACTTTTGACCAATGATCCACTTAGAAAGCTCTCTCAATAGGCCGCAGCGCTCAACGGCATAACAGAAGACGATGGCCGTCATCATGGTGGCGATAGTATTATTGGCATAGGCACTGGCGAAGTTGACCCCCATCGTGCCGAAGCCAAAGATCCCCAGCGAAACCAGACCCAAGATGCTGGACCAAACCAATTCGCCGAAGCACCAGGCAAAAATACAGCCTAAAAAGATGCCCAATATTTTCATGCCCAGCGGGCTGACCTGACCAAACGGCGGCAGAAAACCAAAGCCATACATGATCAATACGGTGATAGCGACGACGAGATAAAACTTTTTATCTTCCCTTGTCAAAGTGCTCATGATAACCTCCCCTTCGGGTGAAATAGTCCTAGACAAAATCAATAGACAATGATGGCGGAAAATACATTCTCAATATTCAAAAATGATTTTGTATATCAAGAGAGCGGGCGCCCTCTTGATATACATTATTTTCATGAACCGACTTAAAATTCTTCGGCAAAGATCTGATACACTGGTGCACCTTCGCACTGGGCTGGCATTCTCACGCCGCCCAAGGCTGCCACGGTTGGCGCGAAGTCGATCTGGCGGATGATGCGGTCGGTCTCAAAGCCTTTCTTGAGGCCCTGACCAGCAGCGATAAAGATCGGGGATACAGAGGTGTCTTGTTCACCAAGGGTGGTGGATAAGCAGTCAGCATGGTCAAAGTTGTGACCCTCAGTCAGCCAGACGCAGATATCACCGGCTTCTGGGCCGCCTTGGCCCAATAACACAGCGTCACGATTGCGCAGGGCTACAGAGACGATACGATTGCCTGTCTCGGGAGATTTCAGTTCATACAGTTTGGTCATGATCTCTTCTTCCAAGGCGTACTGATCCTTGGGATCAACGATGCCGTCGATCTCGACGCCGTCGACCAGGTGTTTATTGCGGCCTTTGAGGTTGAGGTAGATGTGACCTTCACGCTGCATGACCGCTCTCGTCTTGGTCCAGTCCAAAGCGACCACTTCGCCGGCTTCGTTCCGGATGGGGATGGTGAAGCCCATTTCTTCCATCAAGGGGATGCAGGTGCCGTTCATGTCGATGAGCAGCGGAATTTCATGCTTCGGTGCGACCTGAGCATGGTCGGAGAAGATGAGGATGGTCCAGCCTTCGTCCAGGAGATGGACGAATTTGCCCAGATAGTAGTCGGTCTGTACATAGAGGTCTTCTATCCATTTTTCCGCTACTTCCACTGGCTGCTTGTTGAACGGACGATCAGCCAGATGCTTGATGAACATATGCTCTTCCAAGTCGACGGCATGGTAGTGAGAGAAGATGACGTCTAAGTTTTCGCTCTCGATCAAATGCAGGAGGGCTGCTGCCTGCCAATCAGCGGTGGCGTACCAGTTGGCCAGCATACATTCGGTGATCATCAGCGAATCCTGGCAGCCGACCATGCAGGTAGGTGTCGGATAACCGACATTTTCGGTGACTTCTTTGAACAGGCGTTTGGGATGCCAGACGCTGTCATTGGTGGCGTCCTGACCAGCGGAGACATAGAGGGTCAAGGTGCTGCCGTCTTCGGCGATCTTTAATAATTTGTAGTTGCGGTTGACTTTTTCGTACTTCTTGTCGCCTTTGATGGCTTCGTCAAAAACTTCGACCATCAATTTGCCCAAGGGGCAGACCACGATCGGATCGGTATCTTTTTTGCTCTTGTAAATAGCGACTCGGTCGTAGATGCCGTCTTCATTCTTTAACGCCAAGGCTGGTCTGCGGATCAGGCCGCCGCTGTACATAACGGTGAATTCCTTAGCATCGGCAGGCGCTGCGGCCCAGCCGGAGGCGTCTTTGATCGGCGACTGCACCAAGTTCATCGGGGCTTCGGTGATCTGAGTGGTCGTCTGGCTTTCTTTGTAGATGAGGAAGGTGTTGACTGCTTCCATATTGGAAGCCGTATCCAAGCCGCTCAAGCCGCCTCTTTCCATATCCACATCCAAGTCCTCGACGATGCAGGCTTTGTGCGCGTCAGTAGCGCCTTTTTCGATAAAGGTCACTTCCGGCATCTGTGTAGAAGCACCGACTAAAAATTCATGGTCGACCTGCGCCACAGCCATATTGACACTGCCGGGGGCTGTACCATCGACGACCATCAGATTTTCATTATCAGAGGATGGCGGCCAAGAGGAACCAGGCCAATGCCAGACCAACGTCTTCTTGCCTGCTTCGGCAAAAACGTTCCAAAGCTGCTCAGCTTTGCACAAGCGGGAATCCAGATTGTAGGTGGTGTCCGTGATATCCGTGCCTTTGCGGTAAAAACCGGTGATGCCGTGGACATTGGCATAAGCGCCGGTGGCCAAGGTGGTCCACATCGGCGGGGTAACGGTCGGATGGCCGCCCAGCATGACCAGGTCATGACGCTGTGCGCCGTTTTCAATATACTTTTTCACATTGGGCATGAGCCCCATGTCCACAAATTTTCTCGTCAGTCGAGGATCCAAGCCATCGCAGCCCAGAAGCAGCAGTTTGTTTGTTCTTGCCTTTCTGTCCATAAAACATCTCTCCTTTAAAATGATGACGGTTGAAATAGTGCGCTTAAGCTCGGGTAACGCTCGTCCTTTGCTTGATTAAAATTCTATCATTTTTATAGATTATTGGTATAATCCAACGTTTTAGCGAAGCCCTTTTCACTCAACCAAAAGTTGAGTCATTTTTTTCACGCTCTGCTTTACCCCCGTCCAAACGCCAAAAAAGGCCTGGGCATTTCCCAGGCCTTTTTGTTTCAGGCATAATTGTTCGTCGCGAAAAAACTCTGGCCGATCTTGCGCACGAAGTCCAAGACCGCTGGTTCATCGCTCAGTTCGTCCCGCAGCAAGACGATAAAAGTAGAGTAAAACTTTTCCGCCAGCGGCACAAACACCAGCGTGTCTTCATTTTCCTTCATGATCTTGTTGAGCCCCAGCAGGCATTCGCAGACGATGGTACAGTATTCGTCCGAATACTGCACCTGTTCGATAGCGGAATTCATCGAATCCACCCGCATCACGCAGGGCACCTCATCGCCAAAGACGACCGTATAGCCATACGTCTCCTTGACCTCGATAAACGGATATTCGCTGATCTCCTTGACCGACACCATAGAGCGCTTGGCCAGCGGATTGTTTTTGGAGACGATGAGCATGAATTCACTCTGCACGATATAGATGGGGATATAGCTTTTCAAGCATTTGATGCAGCTGTCGATGTCATTATCCGGCAGCGTGCAGACGACCACATCGGCCTTTTTGGCCAGCATATCCTCCACGGTCTGCCGATAATCAAAGCCCTTGATCGTTTCCAAGTCCAGAAAAATATCATACTGCTGCTCTTTTTTGAGCTGCTTGTAAGCGCCCAAGACAGCATAGTTGGTCGCGCCCAGATTGCAGAGCACTTTGACCGTGACGCTTTGGGGCGGTTCCAGCTGTCCCTTCTCCTCGCTTTGGTCTCTGCTCACCACCTCCAAGGCTTTTTCGTACTCATTGAGCACCTTGACGATCTGCAGATAAAATTTTTCGCCCTCCTTCGTCAGTTCCGAACCCTTTTTGGAGCGCTTGAAAAGGATAATATCCAGTTCCCGCTCCATATTGCGAATGATCTTGCTCAAATTCTGCGGCGTCATGAAATGCTTCTCTGCGGCAATGTTCATCGAATGATAGCGAATCACATCGATAAAGATTTTGAGATCCTCGATCCTCAACATATCACCCCTTTGTATGTACGCGTTTGTTTCGTCAGTTCATCAAGATACAAAGGGTAGCAATACTCATAGCTTTTGACACTGCCCCTTTTCTTACTCCTATTATAGCATATCTCCGCCAAAATAGGCAGCAAAATGCCGACGAAGTTTTGTTATTTGCTCGGCAAAAAAGCAGGAGAAGCGCTGGCTTTCCTGAATACTTCTGCATAGGTATCTTTATGACAACTTTTTTCGAGGGGGACTCATCATGTACAAACACACACGCTTCTTCCTGCTGGCCTTGCTCTTCATCATGCTGCTCAGCACAGGCTGTGGTCAAACGGCAGAAGGAGACCAGGAAGCCTTTCATATGCCGACGCAGAAAGAGCAGCTGGAGGCCAAGATCCCGCCGACGACCTCTGCGCAGGACGGGGCTCAGACAACCATGCGCCGCGGCGAGGCCGCACTCACTGTGGAAGCGTTGGAGGATGGGCAGTCCTATCGCTTGACACCGACACTTGAGGGCGTCACGCCGCCTAATATCTTTGTGGGCATCCAAGGCATCGACCAAAGCGGCAGCTATCTCAATTTTCCCGAAGGGCCTGGCCTCAATTTTGACGGCGCGCCCGACGCAGTGCTGACGCTGGATACGGAAAACGAACAGTTTGCCGATGTGCGCTGTCTGGATCTTACAGTCACTATGTATGCTATCCCCTGCGAAACGGTGCTGGAAATTCCGCTGGACGGCTCAGAGCGCACTTATGATATTGACGGTCATCAGATGCAGCTCACCGCCGTTGACCGCAGGACAGGCGGCTACAGCATCCACTTGACGCCGGTGGCTGCTGAAAACGGTGTGTGCCTGTTCTCTCTGGATCTCGACACGTTCGATGCAGAATCCACCTTGACGGGAACCAGTATGAATGACAAGGCTATGACGATCGAGATGGACACGAAGCTTGACCGCAGCCGATCCGCCTCCTTGCAGGTGAAGGATTATACGCTGACCACCGGTCATTGGCTGTACGAACTGCCAGCCAGACGGTGAATTTTTGCGAAAAAGGAGTGACAAACATGTTCTTGCAGCACATTGAGCAGGCTTTTGGCACTGCTGGCGACGAGCGCATCCTTACGTTTCTGCGGGAGCAGGAACTGGCGGACTGCACAGGCGATACGGCGCGCTGGGCCAGTTTATTTGCCAAAAATGACGCTTGGCGCAGAGAGTATCTGGTGTGGGAGACAGAGACATCTATTCACGGTGTGGACGGCTGGTATCTCAGTCTCTCGGCCGCCCAGCTGCGCCTGCCGGATGACGAGGAGGCCGACTGGCAGACTTATCTCTACCGCATGACTCTGCTGCTCGTCTTAAGCGGTATGGACGAAGCCGAACGGACAGCCCTCCTGCAAAAGGGCGACCGCTATGGCAATCTGGAGGTGGTCGCCAGTGATTTCTACACCAGCGGCGGCTGCGTCAGTATAACGATGCAGGAGTGCCTGGACAAGCTTTATGCGCTGCGGCAGGCGTCTTGGCAGCGCTATCAGCGCTCCGAGGGACACACGCCGGACTACGCGCGGGAGATGGCCAAAAATTACAGGCAGTTTGACGAGGCGCTGGCTTATCTCAGCCGGCAGCCGCAGATCAGCGAAGTGGTGCGCTTAAATGATTTCGGCGGCGATGACAGCGTCTGGTATTTTGCTTTTGCCCCATCGTATCTGTATCTGCTCTGCTTATCTGACGCCCTGTAACGACAATTTCCGGCAGGCCGCCCCTTGCGCTTCTGGGCGGTCTTTGCTATAATGAGCTTATCCTATAGAAATATGGAGGTCTGCGACGACGATGCGTAACTAACAACCAAACGATGCAGCTTATCCAATCTCATACGGCTTTTTTAAACGTCTTTATCGGCGTTTTATTTGCTGTGGGGTTGACTAAGCATGGGACTTGTCCCGATCGGTTGGTTGTGCATGCGCTGGGAGGAGCAGGCCTTTTTTGGCATGCGCTTCTTTTTGGCGTACGCCAAGACCCTCGCGATCGGGAATCGGGAGGGATTTTTTGTATGCTATTAAAAGGAACTCACTTGGCCGCTCTCCGCGGCGGCCGCGAACTTTTTGCCATTGAAACGCTGGAGATCCGAGAGGGCGACCGTATCGGTCTGGTGGGCGTCAATGGCGCGGGCAAATCCACTTTGCTGCATGGGCTTTACGGCGATGTGCCCTTGGCCTCGGGTCAGGTGCTGCGCCACGCGCCTATGGCGATGATCGCCCAGGACGCTCACGCCTCCAGCGAACCGTCGCCCCTCTGGGCCAAGCGGCTGGGACTGGGCGCGACCGTGCAGAGCGGCGGCGAACGCACCCGGCGGGCTATCGCAGCCGCGCTGTCTGAGAATGCACCGCTGCTTTTGGCGGACGAACCCACCACCAATTTGGACATCAGCGGCACGCTGCTGGTGGAAAAACTTTTAGCCCGCTATGACGGCGCGCTGGTCTTGGTCTCTCACGACCGCAGGCTGTTGGACACGGTCTGCACCACTATTTGGGCGCTGGAACAGGGGCAGCTGCGCATCTATCCGGGCAATTATTCGGCCTATCTGGCGCAGAGCGAGCGGGAGCGCGAACAGGCGCTGGCCGAGTATCTGGCCTATCAAGCGGAAAAGAAACGGCTGGAAGCAGCGGCACGGGCGATCCAGACGCAGGCGCGCAAGATGGTCAATACGTCGCGCCTGGTCGCCAAAGGACACAGCACAGCCGAGATCCGCGGCGCGCGGCCTTTTCACGAAGCAGCGGCCAGCCGCAAAGCCAAGCAGGCTAAAGCCACGCTGCGCCGTATCGACCATTTGGAGGTCAAAGAAAAACCCCAGCCGCCAGCGGAGATCACCATGACGCTGGGCGCAGCGCGGCCTATCACCGCCCGCAAGGTCTTCACCGTCAAGGACTTGACCGTGCGCTATGACGACAAAACGGTGCTCGATCACGTCAGTTTCAGCGTGCCGACGGGCAGCCGCACCGTCATCATGGGCCCCAACGGCGCGGGCAAATCCACGCTGCTCAAAGCCCTCGTCCACGGCGATCCGGCGGTGAGTACGGCCAATGGTCTGCGCATCGGCTATTTCGCCCAAGGCCATGAGCAGCTCGATCACAGCTCTACCGCCTTAGCCAACGCCCGCGCCCATTCTGATCTGCCCGAGCATGTGGTGCGCACCATCTTGGCCAGGCTGGCCCTCGGCGCGGCTGACCTGGACCGTCCGGTCAGCCAGCTCTCCGGCGGCCAGCAGGCCAAGGTGGCTTTTGCCCAATTACTGGCCTCAGACTGCAATCTGCTCATTCTGGATGAGCCGACCAATCATCTGGACAGCTTTGCCGCCGAAAGTCTGGAACAGCTGCTTTTGGAGTGGAACGGCACGCTCCTGGTGGTCACCCACGACCGCCAGCTGGCCGATAAGCTGGCCACCCGCCTGCTTTTGGTCGAGGGCGGCTCCGTCACCACCTTTAACGGCAATTGGAGCGCTTATATCGCCAGCCAAAAGGCGCCTGACAGCCAAGACGCGGCTCTGGATGAGATGATCCTCGCCCTGCGCATGGCCGAAGTGACCGGCAAAATGGCCCTGGCACGGCAAAAAAATCTGCCGGACGATCCTGAACTAGAGACCGAGTGGCAAAAACTCTTAGCCGCTGGGCGTACATTACGAAAGGGGAAAAACTAATATGCTGCCACAACACACTTTGATCGACGATACCCGCCAGGCGGGCGAACGCACCGCCAGCGTAGAAGCCGTGCTCATGTACGGCTCCTTTACCCAAGGCTCTGGTGATCAGTATTCCGATGTCGAATTTTACTGCTTCGTAGACGACGCGGCTTGGGACGATTTTGACAAGCTGGCCTGGGTGAGCCGTATCCACCCTTATACCCTGCATACGGTCAATGAATACGGCACGGATGTGTTCATCTTCGACCACCTCATCCGCGGCGAATACCATTTCCTGCCCGCCAGCCAGATGACCATCATCCCCACCTTTGCCGAGGTGGGCTATATCCCTGATGTGGATGCCATGGCGCTCTACGACCGCGACGGCCGGATGATGGGCTATCTGGAAGGCCTGCGCGGCGTCACCGGCCATTGGGACACGGCGGACAATATCCAGCAGCTATTGGGCAATTTCTGCAACATGGCGCTCTATGGGGTGAACGTGCTCAAGCGCGGCGAGACGGCCCGCGCCTACGAGTGCCTCTTCCTGGCGCAGCGCTATTATGTGCAGATGCTCAGGCTGCTGGAAGGCTCCACTGACCATTGGCTCAATCCCGCCAAAGATCTGGAGCACGAGCTGTCCTCGGCCCGCTACCGTTTGTACCAGCGCACGACCACCGAGCTTGACGAAG